>NZ_CAJPJE010000022.1:0-30684 GCF_905369875.1 Actinomyces sp. ICM47 | reverse complement strand
AGGCCGTACCGCGGCTGTGACATCATCGGGAGTAATGACTATGACTGAACTGAGTCGCCGCGGGCGCGCCGTCTACTGGGTGGTCGCCGCCCTCGCGTGGGCAGGAGTCGCCGCCACCCTCATCATTACGGCCTTCGACGGATATGCGCCGCCCACCTACCATGAAGAGGGACTCTTCGCGGGGGCCGCCCACGGCTGGGCGGGCGCGCCCGAGCGCCTTATCAACTGCCTGTCCTACTTCACTGAGCTGTCCAACATCATGGTCGCGATCATCTCGACTGTCCTCGCGCGCCGAGGCCGCGTCAGGGCGTGGGGGAGGGCCACGCACCTGTGCGCCCTCATGATGATCACGGTGACCGCCATCGTCTATGCGACTCTGATCAGCCCCTACGAGGTCCTCTCCGGCTACGCCCTCGTCACGAACCCGCTACAGCACATCGTCGTCCCCGCCGCCTTCGTGGGCGCGGCCGCGCTCGCGGGTCCGCGCGGTGGCATCACGTGGGCGACGCTCGGGCGCGCTCTGCTGATCCCGGTCGCGTGGGTGGCGTACACGCTCGTGCGGGGCTCCTTCACGCACCAGTACCCTTACGGCTTCGTGAACGTCTGGCGTATCGGCTACGCGCAGGTTGCGATCAACATCGTGGTGATCCTGATCGGCGCCCTGCTGTTCATGGCGCTCTTCGCGGGCGCGGACTGGCTGATCCGTAAGGCGTCCCGACGTCGAAAGAACGTTTGATCGACAACGTGATTGAGTGGTCTACAAACAGTCGCATGAACCAAAAGAAAAATCTATACAATATAGATTGCCGGATTATCCTCGATATCTGCTTCTAGCTGCCAATCATGTCTAGATCAGTAGAATCTAATCTTGTCTGTTGGAACGAGTATTGCGAGTGTCTCAGTCAAGCGAGATTTGGGATCTGTGGTCACAATATACGTAGTGGATCCTCTGCTATTTGCGTCAGCTATCACATTAGGTGACGGGTGTTTGTATAACCCATCGGCTGAGAACACGCACACTGGTGCTGATTCTGAAGGATATCCGAAAGCGTCAAGAAGGTGCTGGTTCCAATCGTGCTGCGACCCATGGTGTGGTGGTGCGAAGGTTGAGGAAAATAGCTTCTGTTTCCAAAAGAGCTGATCAAATAAATTGACGTTAGTAGCCTTTTTAAGGTTGGCGTCCCCGCATCCTAGCCAGCCCGTTGCCCATGGAGAATGGACCTCGAGAATGCTGTGGAATTTATGTGTCTGATCTCCGCGCCAAAACATGTGGTGAAACGCGGGAGAATTCTCAGGGTGGGCGGGTCCAGAATGAAGGATTAGTGAAGTTGCATTTAGGTTCTTGTGTGCAATACTTCTGTAAGTATCCGCAATCTTGGAACTTATGTCTTTGCGGTCAAATATATATTGCAGCGTAGTTGCATTTTCCAGATCGGACTCGGAATCAATGATCCCTTGTTTGATTAGTGAATCGATGAGTTCTGCTCCCAGTTCATCTGCGTTACCCTGTAGGGTTGAGGCGCTGAATAGCCATACTGGTATGGCCTCGTGTTTTTTGTTTTTGTTATCACCTGAGCTATTTGCTGGAGTGTATACAGGGTGGGTGAAGTCGTGTCTGCCATGTCCTTCATTATCCCGCTCATGCTGGATTTCTATGAGAGTGATGTTGCTAGCTTCTCTGTTAAGAAATTCCGGAAATCTGCGGATTGCTCCTGCTGGACTTGCGGTGAATTCGAGTATAAAATCGTAATATTCGCCAGATCTTGCTCGATTCATACTTGCATTGTTGGCAAATGTTGATTTGCAGAGGTGTAGGAAGCGCTCGCGAGGCGTAGTGAATGGGATTGCAAGTATTTTGACAATAGTGTTTTGAATCAGGTAGGCGAGCCCGTTGATGTGGTCGGTGTCAAAGTGTGAAATGAAAACGATGTCAATGTGTGATGGCTGGGTTGTTTGCTCTGGGGCGTCATCCCATTCTGTCGTGAATGGTGTTCCGGAAAAACTATAGTTTCTTTTATATAAGGACTTATGTATTGTGCGTAAGTAATGGTTTCTTGATAGGTCGAAATAAGGTGTATTGCCGTATAGATAAAATTCGCTTGCCGTGTGTGGGGTGTAAGTCCATGGGCATCTGATTGATTCTAGGTATGTGTCAATTTCTTTTTGTAGTAGATCTAATGATCTTGCGGTGCCGCAGTCGTATACGTACGTGAATTGCATGCCCTTTGATCTGATGGTTCCGGTATGAAAGAAACCAGGTCCAGCAGCCCACTGTGTTCTCGCTATTGTTAGTGGAATGTGTGTTCTTTTGGTAGTTGTTTCATTTAGTATGCGACGAATATCGCTGCATTGTTCTGGTGTGAATGGCAATTTCGGTGTTTTGGATAATTGTTTTACTCGTTCGGCGTGACTATATTGTGATTCACTGTTTCGTGATGTTTTGGCTGGTCGATTTCCGCACCTAGGGCAATCCCTTTCAGCTCTTGGACTGCGGTGGCCACGGATTGGAGCTGTGCACTTGATCATGTGTACATGATGGGCTTAACACTGGAGAGTGTCAAGTCAAAAGCTTCCTGAAATAAGGAGCATACTGATAGTTTGTCAAGAGGGTTTCACCGCGCCCCGACGGTGATCGTTGCCAGGGCGACGCGGCTCGCCTCGCCCGAGGCCGCTAGAGTGAGGCCATGAGCAACGAGCCCGGGCTTGTCCCTGAACTTGCCGTCACCGATTACGAGGCATCGCGCCGTTTTTGGTGCGACCTCGTCGGTTTTTTCCTTCGCTATGAGCGGCCTGAGGAAGGATTCGGCTACCTTGTCCTGGGTAACGCGCACCTGATGCTCGACCAGATCGACCAGGGTAGGACGTGGGCGACAGGACCCCTTGAGTTCCCCCTTGGTCAGGGTATCAACTTTGAGGTTCAGGTCGACAATCTGGACGGCACGTTGCAGCGCATCACAGAGGCAGGATGGCCGATCTTCGTCGAACCCGAAGAGAAGTGGTACCGGGCGGGCGATGTAGAGATCGGCGTCCGGCAGTTCCTCATCCAAGACCCCGACGGGTACCTTGTGCGGCTCCAGCAGGAAATCGGCGAGAGGCCCACGTCGAAGACGCATGCGGATTGCACGCAGGATGTGCGCAGCAGCGACTGAGAGCGCTGTTTCGCCCTCCCGGCGCTGAGAAACCCGCCCGCTCGACAGGGCTGCAAGCCGTTGTGGAGCAGGCGGGTTCAATGTTGAGGTTGGCGACTCTCAGTGGGAGTTCAGAACGCAGTTTGCGATGAGTGCATCGATGCGGCGTACGTCGATGTGTCGGCCCAGGCTAATCTTGATATGGCCTGCACGGGTCCATAGCTCAACTTCGGCAGTCATGTCGATCGTGCCGGCATTCTCTGTCGACCACATGTTGATGTTTTTGTAGGGCAGTGAGTAGATCTCGACCTTGCGGCCGGTGATCCCCTGTGCGTCGCGCACGATGAGGCGTTGCGAGGTAAAGATTGCTGAGTCTCGCGTTGTTGCGAAAGCAGCGTAGGGCTGCTCGCCGGGAACCAGGATGTTAGAGACGTCCTGGGGAATCGGTACCTCGTTGAAAAATGCCCACTGGGCGACTGTTGCGGCTTCCATGCCATGTCCTTTCTCGATGGTGACATGGTAATCATGTGGCGGTTGTCATGCAACTGTCTCTGCCTGCTGTGTGGAAAAGTTGCTCCCTGACTAGCCAACAAAAGCCTGGGGTTCGTTGGATGATGACTGTTTTCTGCTACCGCGCCCCGACGGTGACCGTGGCCAGGGCGACGCGGTTCGCCTCGTCCGAGGCCGGCACGTCCACGAGGGCGACGATGCGCCAGTCCATGTCCTCCTCCGGGTCGAACAGGGTCTGCGTGGCCAGCCAGAACGTGCCGGCCGCAGCCTGATCGACCGCGTCCGTGATTGCTTCGATGCGCGCCACCTGGGCGCGCTCGACATCTGACGACACTACAGCGGGGGCCAGCTCCAGCACGTCCTCGCGGGTCGGGGCCTCGTTCAGGGAGCACAGCGACAGGGCGCGCGCCCGCTGGTCGATGCCGATCCACTCGTGTTCCGCCCAGTAGCGCTCCAGCGCCGCGTCCCACTCGTCCTCGCCCCACGGTGCGACCACCGGAGTACGCGAGACCTCGTCCAGGCGCGCCAGGGCTTCGACGTTGTCGCGGCTCATCGCCTCCACGCGCTCGAACAGCGCGCCACGGATCGCCGTGCGGAACGCGTGACGGTTCGCGCTGAACGGAACGGTCCCGTCCTCCCGCGCGCCAAACGCCAGCTCCGCGCCCCCCGTGCCGTCGCCCTCGGACGCGGGGGAGAGGGCCTGGCCCGTGGACATGGCCTCCCACTCGTCCAGCAGCGAGGAGTCGACCGCGCGGATCAACGCCGACAACCAGGCAATAATCGACCGCAGCTCGTCCGTCATCAGCTCGTCCGGCACGATCTGGCGCAGCGCTCGGTACGCGTCCGTTAGGTAGCGCAGCACGATGCCCTCGGAGCGACCCACGTCGTAACGGCCCACAATCCCCGTGAACGTCAGAGCGTTCTCGATCATCTCGCGCACGACCGACTTCGGGGAAATCTCCTGATCCTCGATCCACGGGTTCGCGTGCAGATACACCGCGAACGCGTCGCCCAGCAGATCGGCCAGCGGGCGTGGCCACGTGACCTCTTCCAGGGCGGCCATGCGCTCGTCGTACTCCATGCCCTGCGCTTTCATCGCGGCCACGGCCTCGGCGCGCGCCGCTTTCTCCTGCGCGAACAGGAGCGGGCGCGGATCCTCCAGGACCGACTCGATGACCGAGACGACGTCCAGGGCGAACGTCGGGGAGTCCGGGTCCAACAGCTCGAGGGCCGCCAGCGCGAAGGGGGAGAGCGGCTGGTTGAGCGCGAAGTCGTCCGGCAGGTCGGTGGCCGCGCGCAGGCGAGGCTCACCCGACGCCGAGGCCTCGGCTGAGGACACGTGCTCGACGACGCCCGCCTGCTTCATTGACGTGTAGATCTCACCGAGGCGGCGCAGGTGCGGGTTGCGATCCGTGGGCGGATCGTCGTTGTTGCGCGCCAGCCACACGAGGTGCTCGCCCGGGTCTCGCCCGGCCGCAGGCGCGCCGGCCAGCATGTTGAGGACCATCGCGTGCGTCATCTCGAAACGGCTCGTGAGCTGCTCGGGGGCCGCATCGACGAGGCGCTCGAACGTCGAGCGCGTCCACGAGATCGCGCCCGTGCCCGGACCCTTACGCTTCTTCGCGGACTTCTTCGCGGCGCGCTTGGCCTCGCGGGCGTCGCGTGCGGCCTCCTGAGCGGCGCTCAGTCGTGCGCGCTCACGGGCGGCGTCGACCTCGTGCTCGGGTGCCAGGACGCGCACGAAACCGACTGTGTCGAAGCCAGCTCGGCCCGCGCGACCCGCGATCTGGTGGAACTCGCGCGCGCTCACGTGGCGCATGCGACGCCCGTCGTACTTGACGAGCGAGGTCATCAGCACCGTGCGAATCGGCACGTTGATGCCCACGCCCAAGGTGTCCGTGCCGCACACGATCGGCAGCAGGCCCGCCTGCGTGAGGCGCTCGACGAGGCGACGGTAGCGCGGCAGCATACCCGCGTGATGCACGCCGATGCCCTGCGCGAGCAGCGACTTCAGCGTCTGCCCGAAGCCCTTCGTAAACGACACGCCCGCCAGCTGGGCGGCGATTGCCTTCTTTTGCTCGGGCGACATCAGCGAGGAACGGTCAAACGACTGCGCGGTCGCCACGGCGTCGCGCTGGGAGAAGTGCACAATGTAGACGGGCCAACGGCCCTCGCCCAGCAGCCGCTCGACCGTGTCGGGCAGGCGGTCCACGACGTACTCGAACTCGAGGGGCACGGGGCGCTCCGCGTCGTCGATGAGGGAGACGTCGCGGCCCGTGCGTTCCTTCCACGCGCGCTCAAAACGCGTCGTGTCGCCCAGCGTCGCGCTCATCGCGACCACCTGCGGGGTCCTCAGCTCCAGGAGCGGCACCTGCCACGCCCAGCCGCGCTGGCGATCCCCGTAGAAGTGGAACTCGTCCATGACGATCATGTCCGCGTCCAGCGTGGGGCCCTCGCGCAGCGACTGATTCGCCAGGATCTCAGCCGTGCAGCAGATGATGGGCGCGTCGGCGTTCAGGGAGACGTCACCGGTCACCATGCCGACGTTATCCGCGCCGAACAGGGACACCAGGTCAAAAAACTTCTCCGACACCAGGGCCTTGAGCGGTGCCGTGTAGTAGGAGCGGCCCCCGTGCGCCATCGACGTGAAGTGCGCGGCGAGCGCGATCATCGACTTGCCCGACCCCGTGGGGGTCGCAGCGATCACGTGGTTGCCCGCCAGGATCTCCACCAGAGCCTCCTCCTGGTGGGGGTAGAGCGGACGCCCGGTGCCCTCGGCCCAGGACGTGAAGGCCTCGTACAGGGCATCGTCGTCCCCCAGACGCCCCTCGTCCTCCAGGTCGTCCAGGATCTCGTTCAAAGTCGCGCTCATGCTCCCATTGTCCCAGACCCCGCCCTCGTCTGCGTCCCCGCACCGCCGGGCCCTTCCCGCAGCTCATCGACGAGGCCGGGGCCAGTCAGGCGTACGAGTGCAGCCGTGCGCGTGGCGAGACGTCGCCTGCCGGGCGCGAAGCCCTGTGGCAAGATGAACGGGTCCCATGACAGTGCGCGGGCGCGTCCCGCGAAGTGCGCGAGGCCCCGCGACGCAACCACGGCCTCGTCGATAGACACCCGGGAGGTTCCTGTGGAACAATTCGCCTTGCTTGAAAAGGCCATCGCCGACTGGATCACGTTGAATGTGACGATCTATGTCTTGATCGGGGTGGGCCTGTTCCTGACGGTCCGTTCCCTTTTCGTGCAGGTGCGCCTCTTCCCGGAGATGATTCGCACCGTCCTGGGGTCGCGCAAAGGTGCCGACGGCGGCATTTCCTCCTTCCAGGCCTTCGCGATCTCGCTGGCCGCGCGCGTGGGTATCGGCAACGTCTTCGGCGTGGCCGCCGCCCTCCTCATGGGTGGTCCCGGCGCGATCTTTTGGATGTGGGTTGTTGCCCTGGTCGGCATGGGCACCGCATTCTTCGAGGCGACGCTCGCCCAGATCTTCAAAGTGAAGCACTCCGACGGCTCCTTCCGCGGCGGCCCGGCCTACTACATGAAGCGTGGTATGAAAAACCGCGTGCTGGCCAATATCTTCGCCGTCATCACCGTCGTGACCTGCGGTATCGTCATCACCTCCGTGCAGTCCAACGCCATCGCAGGCACGCTGACCAGCGCCTTCGGCGAGGCCGCTAAGCAGCCCCTCCAGGGGGCCGGTGGCTTCTCGGCCGCGCAGCTGACGATCGCTGGCCTGATCTTCGTCTTCTCCGCGATGGTCATCTTCGGCGGCGTCCGCACCGTCGCGCGCGTCACTGAGTGGATGGCCCCGATCATGGCGACGATCTACGTCATCATGGTCGCGATCATCTGCCTGATGAACCTCTCGCAGTTCGGTACTGTGCTCGGCCAGATCTTCACCTCTGCCTTCTCCGCCCAGGCCACGGTCGGCGGACTGGGGGGCGGCATCGTCGCCGTGATGATCAACGGCACCAAGCGCGGCCTCTTCTCCAACGAGGCCGGCCAGGGTACCGCTCCCAACGCCGCCGCGACCGCGACCGTGTCGCACCCGGTGCGCCAGGGCCTCATCCAGTCCCTGGGCGTCTTCATCGACACCATCGTCGTGTGCACCGCGACCGCCTTCGTCATCCTCATCGCGGGCGAGAAGGTGTGGGGCGGCGACGGCGTGGATCCCTCGAACCTGACGACCCTGGCTGTCGCCAACGAGCTGGGTGCCTGGACGATCGTGCCCATGGCCATCCTGATCTTCGTCCTGGCCTACTCGTCGGTTATCGCGGCCTACGTCTACTCCGACACGAACATGTCCTTCGTGTTTGGCGACGCGCCCTGGGCGACCTGGACCGTGCGTGTCGTGTGTGTCGTGTCGGCCACGGTCGGCGCGCTGCTGAGCCTGGACGTCGTGTGGAATGCCGTCGACATCGCGATGGCGGTCATGACGATCACGAACTTGGTCGCCCTCATCTTCCTGTCGCGTTGGGTCGTTGGCGCGCTCAAGGACTACCAGGCGCAGCGCAAAGCTGGCATCGAGGATCCCGTCTTCGTTGGCCACAACAACCCGCTCCTGCCGCGCGATGTCCCGGGCAACGTCTGGAAGCGCCCTAAGAACAAGAAGCACTGACACAGAGAAAATCGGGTCCGCGGGGGGCACACTTTGTGTCTCACGCACCTGACGCCTCTCCGAGTCCGGCACGCCCCTCGCGTGCCGGACTCGCCGCTTCCCGCCTCCGTTCCCCGGCCTCGTCCTTTTCCTTTTCATTCTGCCTCCGTGTCGAGGCCTCGAAACCGTCGGCGCTTCACCCGACGCTGGGCTGCTCGCGGGTTAGGCTACTGCCATGAGAATCGCACGTTTTTCCGATGGAACAAACCCGGTCTATGGTGCCCTCGAGGAGGGATCGAAGCGGATTGTCGGCCTCAAGGGCGACCCGCTGTTCTCGCCCGTGGAGCCGTCCGGCCAGATTTACGAGCTGGACGAGGTTCGGCTACTCTCCCCGGTGATCCCGCGCTCGAAGGTTGTGGGCATCGGCAACAACTATTCGGATACGCCGATTCCGGCCGACGAGCGTCCCGAGCCGCCGATGTTCCTGAAGGCCAACACCTCGGTGATCGGGCCCGACGACCCGATTGCGATCCCTGCGTGGTCGAATGACGTGGCTTTCGAGGGCGAACTCGCCATCGTTATCAAGTCCCTGGCCAAGGACGTGAGTGCCTCGGACGCGTCTCAGGTGATTCTCGGCTACACGGTCGCCAACGACGTCACCGCCCGCGACGCGATGACGGGCGGGCCTTGGGCGCGCGGCAAGTCCTTCGACACTTCCTGCCCACTGGGTCCGTGGATCACGGTCGACCCCACCCTCGACGTCACGAACCTGGCGATCCGCTCCTACCTGAATGGGGAGAAGGCGCAGGACAGCTCGACCGCACACATGATCTGGAACCCCTTCGAGCTGGTGTCCTACGTGTCCCACCAGATGACGCTGCTGCCCGGCGACGTCATTGTCACGGGTGCTCCCGCGGGCTGCGGGCGCGTGGATGCGGGTGACCGCGTGGAGATTGAGATTGAGGGGATTGGGAGCCTGATGAATCCCGTCGTTCGCTCCTGACAGTGTGACCTGTGTGATACGATTACGTCGTTCTGACAATATCTCCATCGCATAGGAGCACACTGTGAGCGAACCGCAGTCATCGGGCGCGCTGGCCGTCGAAATGGCCGGCCTGGATGTCATTCCAGAATCTGATCGCAAGGGAAAACCCTCCGACCTGTTCATGCCGTGGTTCGCGGCGAATATCTCGGTCCTGGGTATCTCGTGGGGATCGTGGGTCCTTGGCTTCGGACTCTCCCTCGCCCAGGCCATCGTCGTGTCCCTGGTGGGCGTGACCCTGTCCTTCCTCGTGTGCGGCTTCATCGCGATTGCGGGCAAGCGCGGTTCCGCGCCGACCCTCGTGCTGTCGCGCGCGGCCTTCGGCTTCAACGGCAATCGCGTGTCTGCGGCGATCTCGTGGATCCTGACGGTGGGCTGGGAGACCTTCCTGGCGATCATGGCCGTCCAGGCCACGGCCACGGTCATGGGGGCGCTGGGCTTTACGAATCACGTCGTCGCTCAGATCGTCGCCCTGATCCTGGTCGTCGTTCTGGCGGCCGGCTCGGGCATCCTCGGTTTCGAGGCGATCATGAAGGTCCAGACGTGGATCACGTGGGCGACCGCCGCTCTGACGATCGTCTACCTGGTCCTGGTCGCACCGACAATCGACTTCGCGGTCCTCTCCTCGCGCCCCTCGGCGCCCCTGACTGCGGTCCTGGGTGCGGGCTGCATGCTCCTCGTGGGTTTTGGCTTCGGCTGGATTAACGCAGCCGCCGATTACTCGCGCTACCTGCCGCGCGAGGCATCGACGAAGGGCGTGGTCGGGTGGACGACGGTGGGCGCGGCGCTGCCCACGGTCATCCTGGTCTTCTTCGGTATCCTCCTGGTCGGCTCTGCCGACGAATCCCTGTCCGAGGCCATCGGCGGCGACCCGATCGGCGCGCTTACCACGCTGCTGCCCACCTGGTTCCTCATCCCCTTCGCACTGGTTGCGATCCTGGGCCTGATTGGCGGCATCGTTATGGACATCTATTCCTCGGGTCTGTCGCTCCTAGCCACGGGCGTGCCTGTCTCGCGCCCGGTCGCCACCGCGATTGACGGCACGATTATGACGGTCGGTACGATCGTGGTTGTCTTCTTCGCGGATTCCTTCCTGACCCCCTTCACGGCGTTCCTCACGACCCTGGGCGTCGTTATCGCCGCGTGGGGCGGCGTCATGCTGGCGGACATCGCGTTGCGCCACAAGGACTACGACGAGCCTTCGCTCTTCACTCCCTCTGGCCGCTATGGCTCGGTGAACTGGGGTGCGGTCGCCTCCCTGGTCGTTGGTTCGCTGGTGGGCTGGGGCCTTGTCGTCAATGCGAGCGCCGCCTGGCTGTCTTGGCAGGGCTACCTCCTCGGCCCGCTGGGTGGCCGCGAGGGTGATTGGGCGGGCGCCAACATCGGTATTCTCCTGGCGATGGTTGTGGGTTTCGTCGGCTACTGGGCGACCAGCGCGGGCCGCGTGCGCGCGCAGGAGAAGCTGGCCTCGCGCACGTACGCGCAGGGCGCGGAAGAAGGCGAGCAATGAGCGTCGACCCGCGTTTCACACAGGCTCTCCTGGATGACGAGGCCGTGGCCGGCGCTCGCGTCCTCACTGACCTCGCGGGACGTCCCGACGCCCTCGTTGTGCTCGGCTCAGGCCTGGCTGACGCTCTCGACGAGGCCTGGGGAGCCCCCGTGGCCACTGTTTCCCTGGGAGAGATCCCCGGCGTCGTCGCTCCGGTTGCGGACGGGCACGGCGGCGAGCTGCGCGCGTACGAGACGAGCGGGGGAGTAGTCCTCGTGGCCACGGGGCGCACGCACCTCTACGAGGGGCTGGGCGTCCGCCCCGTCACCGCCCTGGCCCGCGCGGCTGCGGCTGCCGGGATCAGCCGCGCGGTGCTCACGAACGCGAACGGCTGTCTGAGGCCTTGGAACCTCGGCGACGTCATGGCGATCACTGACCATGGGAACCTCAGCGGCACCTCGCCCTTCGACGGCCCGCTGTTCCTGGACGTGTCGACCGTGTGGGACGCCCAGATGACGGATGCGCTGCGCGGTGTGTGTCAGCGCGAGGGCGTCTACGCGATCCTGCGAGGCCCCGAGTACCAGACGATGGCTGAAACCCGGATCCTCGCGGGCCTCGGCGTTGACTGCATGGGCATGTCGACCGTCATGGAGGCCCTCACCCTGCATGCCCTCGGTGTACGCGTCGCCGGCATGTCGGTCGTCTCCGACCTGTCGTTCGCCGATGCGCCCACGGACCCGACCGCCGTCATCGAGGCCGCCTCTGCGGCCCGCCAGACCGTGGTCGCCGGCATCGAGGCGGCCCTGACAGCCTGAACGCACAGAGACAAACGAGGCCGTGGCCGGGAGGTGGGGGTCCACCGCTCCCGGCCACGGCCTCGTGTCGTACGAAAAACCAATCAGAGCAGGGAGAGGACACGCTCCACGATCCTCGACGCGACGTCGGGGGCGCATGCCAGGTTGATGCGCGCCCAAGAGGCGTAGTCGGCGCCCAGGGTGCGGCCATCGTTGGCGGCGATGCGGGCGCGCTCGCGTAGCGTCGCGGCGGGGGAGAGGGTGCCCAGGTCGACGCTTTCGAAGCCCCACCACGTCAGGTAGGTGCCCTCGGGGCGCACGAAGTCGATCGGCGTGGGCGCCAGGGCGCGCTCGACCAGGTCCACGTTCGAGCGAATCAGGTCCTTGACCTCGCGCTGCCATGCGTCCCCGCGCTCGTAGGCGGCGATCGCGCCAACCGTGCCGATGACGTTGGCGTCGTGTCGCACGTCCGCGGCGAACACGTCCCAGCGCTCGCGCAGCGCCGCGTCTGGCAGAATCACCTGCGCGGAGGGCAGTCCCGCGATGTTCCAGCCCTTCGAGGCGGCAGTCGCCGTCACCGTGTGGGATGCGAACGAGGGGCCGAGCGACGCGTAGGAGACGAAAGGACTCTGCTCGTCGAGGACCAAGGGGGAGTGGATCTCATCGGAGAACACGAGGGCGTCGTAGTCGGAGACAATGTCGTGCAGGGCACGCAGCTCATCCTCACGCAGGACGCGGCCGACCGGGTTCCACGGATTGCACAGGATGACGAGGCCCGCCCCAGCCTCGAGCCCCGCGCGGATCCCCTCCAGGTCGAGCGCCCAGCCGTGCCCACCGGCGCGCGTGCCGCGCAGTGAGGGAACTTCGATCACGGGGTGGCCGAACTTGCCCGGGATCGTCAGGAAAGGCATGTAGGCAGGGGTGGGCACGATGACCGGCGCGCCCGGGCGCACCAGGTGCTGGATCGTCGCCTCGAGCACGGGCAGGACCGAGGTCACGAGGCGTACGTGCGAGGCCTCCACGTCCCAGCCGAAGCGGCGCTTCTGGAACTCGGCGGTCGCGCCCGCGATGCGCGGCTCCAGCCAGGTGGGCTGGTATCCGAGTAGGCCGTCGTCGATCGCGCCCTTCATCGCGTCGGCCACCTCCGGGGCCGTCCCGAAGTCCATTTCCGCCACCCACGCGCCGATTGTCGGCTCACCGCTCGCCGTCGTGATCCCGGTCCATTTCAGGGAGCCGGTGCGGTAGAGGTGGGAGTCGGAATAAAGACGAACGGACACGGTGTCCTCCTGGAAGAATCGATGGATGCGACGTGGCCGATCCTGGTCACGTCATCAGCGTAAATCCGCACGCGGCACACAGCCGTGGCGCACAGCTCAGCATACCCACGCATCAAGCAAATGCAATAGGCACCCCTGGAGTAGGATGGAGGAATCATGAGTGAAACAACTGCCACCGGTGCCGACGTTCGCGTCCGCTTCTGCCCCTCGCCCACTGGAACCCCTCACGTCGGCATGGTCCGCACGTGCCTGTTCAACTGGGCCTACGCCCGCCACACGGGAGGAACCTTCGTCTTCCGTATCGAAGACACGGATGCCGCCCGCGACTCCCAGGAGTCCTTCGATCAGATCATCGAGTCCCTGCAGTGGCTGGGTCTTGACTGGGACGAGGGCGTCGGTAAGGGCGGCCCGCACGGCCCCTACCGTCAGAGCGAGCGCATGGACATCTACCGTGACGTGGCCGCCCGTCTGCTTGAGGCTGGCTACGCCTACGAGTCCTACTCGACCCCCGAGGAGATCGAGGAACGTCACCGCGCCAAGGGTGAGGATCCGAAGCTCGGTTACGACGGCTTTGATCGCGACCTGACGGAGGAGCAGGTCGCGGCATACCGCGCCGAGGGCCGCAAGCCGGTCCTGCGCCTGCGCATGCCCGACGAGGACATCACGTTCACGGACCTGATCCGCGGCGAGATCACTTTCAAGGCTGGCTCGGTGCCGGACTACGTCATCGTGCGCGCCAATGGGCACCCGCTCTACACGCTGGTGAACCCGATTGACGACGCGCTCATGGAGATCACTCACGTGCTGCGCGGCGAGGACCTGCTGTCTTCGACGCCTCGCCAGATCGTCCTGTACCGCGCACTCGAGGCCATTGGCGTCGCGAAGTTCATGCCGCGCTTCGGTCACCTGCCCTACGTCATGGGCGAGGGCAACAAGAAGCTCTCCAAGCGTGACCCCGAGTCGAACCTGCTGCTCCACAAGGCAGCCGGCATGATCCCCGAGGGTCTCAACAACTACCTGGCCCTCCTGGGCTGGTCGATCGCCCCGGACCGCGACATCTTCTCCATGGAGGAGATGGCGCGCGCCTTCGACATCTCGGACGTGAATCCGAACCCGGCGCGCTTCGATCAGAAGAAGGCCATCGCCATCAACGCCGAGCACATCCGCCTGCTGGACGGCGAGGATTTCCGGGCTCGCCTGGTGCCCTTCCTGCATCGTGACGAGCTGGTGTCGGCCAACTCGTTCGAGGCGCTGGCTGAGCGTGAGCGCGAGATCCTCATCGAGGCCGCCCCGCTCGTTCAGACACGCATCCAGGTCCTCGGTGAGGCCTCCGGTATGCTCGGCTTCCTTTTTGTCGCCGACGACGCGCTGGAGATGGATGAGAAGGCCGTCTCTAAGCTCAAGGACAACGCGGCGGACGTTCTGGACGCCGCCATCGAAACCGTCGAGGGCCTGACCGAGTTCACGATCGTTTCCCTCGAGGAATCGCTGCGTGCTCGCATCGTCGACGAGATGGGCGTCAAGCCTCGCCTGGCTTTCGGGCCGCTGCGCGTGGCTGTGACCGGCCGCCAGGTCTCGCCGCCGCTGTTCGAGTCCATGGAGATCCTGGGTCGAGACTCTTCGCTGGCCCGCCTGCGCGCCCTGCGCGCCTCCCTCGCCTGAGAGCGTTGCTCGGCCCCGGCCTCGTCGCCTGTTCGTGGGACGAGGCCGGGGCATCTTCATGCGCGCACGCGTCGTTCGACGTCGTATGGGCTCGTTGTGGCAGCGGGCCTCTCGGAGCTTGACCCCTCTTCCGCACGTGAACCCGCTAATCGGAGTGTGGGCGTGGTCGCCCACGTACGGGACAGGGGGTTTACGTGCGGAACGGAGCGGCCCAACCCTGCGGCAAGACCCGCCCTACCACCCGATTTATGAGAGTGACCGTTGCCACTGGCTTTCGATTTGGCATGCGGGCGAGGCTCCGCTAAAATTATCTCCTGTCGCCAGCGACGTGAGAACGAAGCGGGTGATACCCAATGGGGTATGGTGTAATTGGCAACACAGCTGATTCTGGTTCAGCCATTCTAGGTTCGAGTCCTGGTACCCCAGCGATCTGAAACGTCAGTTTCAGTCGAGGCCCCCATCGTCTAGCGGCCTAGGACGACGCCCTCTCACGGCGTTAACACCGGTTCAAATCCGGTTGGGGGTACGGATTCATAACTGAATCGAGGCCCCCATCGTCTAGCGGCCTAGGACGACGCCCTCTCACGGCGTTAACACCGGTTCAAATCCGGTTGGGGGTACCACGGACCTCGTCACCGTTGCGGTGGCGAGGTTTTTGTTTGCCGCAGTGCCGCGATTTCTCTTGTGCTTTGCAGAAAACTTTGCTCACCGTTACACAGTGTCTAACCTTGTAACCAGCCCCCGTAGGGGGGATAGTTTTGGACGAGGGAGTCTTTCGTGACAGACCGACACAACAGGACGCTGCTGCGTCGAGCCCTGGGCGTAGGCGCTGCGCTTGCACTGATGGGGGGCGCGCTCCCGGCAGTCTGGGCTGAGCCAGGGGAGGAGGCAACAAATCAGGACGCGGGCGCGGAGGCCGTCGATGCGGAAGGCGCGGCCGGCGGTGAGGCCCTCCTGGTGACAATCCCTGGTAACCATAACAAGGCGATGGGGTGCGACGCCGACTGGGCTCCCGACTGTGCCAAGGCCGCCCTGACGCGCGACGCGACGGGCGTCTACACCGCCACCTTCACCTTGCCCGCGGGCGACTACGAGTACAAGGTCGCCGAGGGCGGCTCGTGGGATGCCTCCTACGGCCAAGGGGGAGCAGCCGGGGGAGCGAACATCGCCTACTCTCTGAAGGAAGAGACTGCGGTCACCTTCTACTACAACCATGCGACTCACCGCGTGTGGAATAACGTCTCCGACCAGATGGTGACGCTGCCGGGTTCCTTCCAAAAGGACCTGGGTTGCGCCGACAACTGGAAGCCTGAATGCCTGGCCCCGCTCTTGGAGCCTGTGGGCGGGGGCACCTACACCTACGAGACGACGGCCCTGCCTGAGGGCACGTACGAGCTGAAGGTTGCTGTCGGCGGCTCGTGGGATGAGAACTACGGGCAAGATGGTGCCGCCGGTGGTGCTAACTACCAGTTTGCGACGAAGGCGAACAAGCTCGTGACATTCACCTACGATTCCGCGACCCACAAGCTGGACATTGCCTCCGCTGACGTTCCCGTTGTCGGCGTGGGTGAGCAGCGCGCCTACTGGGTCAATGCTACAACCCTGGCGTGGCCGACATCGCTGCTGCCCCAGGGAATCACGCGTGCCCAGGTCCTCGACGGCTCCGCGAAGCTGAGCTACGAGTTGGTCACCGCGCCCGAAGGTGGTGCTGCCCTGACGGACGGTGCTATCACCGGAGCGACCCTTACGCCGCTGACCGTCGTCGGCGACCTGCCCGCGGACGTCACGATGGCTCACCCGAACCTCAACGGTTACATCGCCCTGAAGGCCCCCTTCGACGAGGCCGGGGCGGGCGAGGCGCTCACTGGACAGGTGCTGCTCGCACAGAAGTCCGGCGAGACTGTGAATGCCTTCACGGGCGTGCAGATCGCCCCCGCGCTCGACTCCATTTACGCGACCAAGGCCACTCAGGCCTCGTACGGCGTGGGATGGAACGACGCGGGTAAGCCGACCTTCGCCCTGTGGGCCCCCACCGCCAAGGACGTGACCCTGCTGTCGTGGAACACGCGTACTCCGCGCGGCGCTGACCCCGAGGTGTCGGGCGCGCCCGTGCGGACCGCGGCAACGCGCACCGACGACGGACGCTGGAGCGTCGACAATGCCGACGGTGCCATCACCGAAGGGGCCCAGTACCTGTGGGAGGTGCGCGTCTACGTGCCCTCCACCGGTGCCGTGGAGACTAATCAAGTGACCGACCCCTACTCGGTGGGCCTGACCGCGAATTCGACGCGCTCGGTTGCCGTCAACATGGATAACCCTGCAATCGCCCCCTACGTTTGGAAGAGCACCAAGGCCCCCGTCATCGAGGATGACGCACAGCGTTCCATCTATGAGCTGCACGTGCGTGACTTCTCGGCGACCGACAAGTCCGTCCCCGAGGACATGCGCGGCACCTACATGGCGTTTACGCAGTACCAGTCCAATGGCATGCGCCACCTGGCGGAGCTGACGTCCGCGGGCATGAACACGGTGCACCTGCTGCCGACCTTCGATATTGCGACGATTCCTGAGAAGCGTTCCGAGCAGCTGGTCCCCGCGATCCCGAAGGACGCTGGCCCTGCGGATGAGGCTCAACAGGCGGCCGTGTCCGCGGTGGCTGATCAGGACGCCTACAACTGGGGGTACGACCCACTGCACTGGATGGCCCCCGAGGGCTCGTATGCGACCTTCTGGCACCAGAACGGCGGCGCGCGCATCCGCGAGTTCCGTTCCATGGTCGGCGGTCTGCACTACATCGGAATGCAGGTCGTCCTCGACCAGGTCTACAACCACACGCCGGCCGCAGGCCAGGATGCTCACTCAGTGCTCGACCGCGTCGTTCCGGGCTACTACCAGCGCCTGAACGCCTCCGGTGAAGTAGAGACGTCGACGTGTTGTTCGAACGTTGCTACCGAGAATGTCATGAGTGAACGCCTCATGATCGACTCGATGATTCACTGGGCGAAGTACTACCACGTCGACGGCTTCCGCTTCGATCTGATGGGGCACCACCCGGCCGAAGAGATGAAGCGTGCCAAGGAAGCTCTCTCGCAGCTCACCCTCGAGAAGGATGGCGTGGACGGATCGCGACTCTACATCTACGGCGAGGGCTGGAACTTCGGTGAGGTCGCGAACAACGCGCTGTTCACGCAGGCCACGCAGGGCCAGCTGGACGGCACAGGCATCGGCGCGTTCAACGACCGTCTGCGCGATGCGGTCCACGGCGGTGGTCCCTTCGATGACGACCACCGCGTCATGCAGGGCTTCGGTTCGGGCGCGTTCTCGGACTTCAACGGCCTCGACACACGCTCCGACGCGGAGCGTCGCGCGGACTACCTGCATCGCGTGGACCTCGTGAAGCTGGGGCTTGCGGGCAACCTGAAGGACTACGCGCTGACGACCTACGATGGCCAGACCGTGAAGGGGTCGCAGCTGGACTACAACGGTCAGGGCGCGGGATTCGCGTCCCAGCCTGCGGAGAACGTCAACTACGTGGACGCCCACGACAATGAGACGCTCTTCGATCTGGTGACCTACAAGATGCCCGCGGATGCTCCGATGGAGCACCGCGTGCGCATGTCACTGATCAGTCAGGCATCCGTGGCATTGGCTCAGTCGCCTTCATTCTGGGCCTCGGGCACAGAGATGCTGCGCTCGAAGTCCTTGGATCGTGATTCCTTCAACTCCGGTGATCACTTCAACGCGATTGACTGGACGATGAAGGACAATGGCTTCGGTCGCGGCCTGCCCGTCAAGTCGAAGAATGGCGCGGCCTGGGACCACATGCGTCCCCTGCTGGAGAATCCCGATCTGAAGCCGACCCCGGAGCAGATCGACACCTCCTCGGAGATTGCAATGGACTTCCTGCGCGTGCGTTCGTCTTCGCGCCTGTTCACGCTGGGCAGTGCTGAGCTCATCAACCAGAAGGTGACCTTCCCGAACTCCGGCCCCGAGGCCGTGGATGGGACGATCATGATGCTTATCAACGACGAGGCCGGGGCTGGGACGGACGTTGATCCGGCCCTTGACGGTGCGCTCGTCGTGTTCAACGCGACGGACAAGCAACTGACGCAGCGCGTCGACGGCCTGGCTGGTCGTGTCTTTAAGCTGCATGACGCTCAGGCCACGGGCGCTGACTCTGTCGTTAAGGAGGCATCTTTCTCGGCGAAGACGGGTGTCGTCGCGGTCCCCGCACGCACGGTCGCTGTCTTCACCCAGGCAGCGGGGGAGCGGGTTGAACCCGGTCCCATTGCCGAGGACGGCACGTGGATGCGCGCGGCTGACGGGCGCTGGTGGCTGAGCTACCCGGATGGCACGTTCCCCGTGAACGAGCGCGTTGCGCTGGGCGGTGAGACCTACGCCTTTGACGCGTCCGGCTGGATGAAGACTGGCTGGGACAAGGAAGAGGGCCAGTGGCGCTACTACGCTCCCGAGGGTCCGATGGCGACCGGATGGACCGCGACGGGCGGCTCCTGGTACTACCTGGATCCGGAGACGGGTGTCATGGCCATCGGCTGGCTTGATGATGACGGTACCTGGTACTACCTGAGTGGCTCCGGCGAGATGGCGACCGGCTGGCAGCATCTGGGTGATACCTGGTATTACCTGCACGGCAGCGGCGAGATGGCGACCGGCTGGCTGAAGCTGGGCGGCACCTGGTACTTCTTGACGGGTGATGGCCACATGGCGTCCGGCTGGGTCAAGGACGGCGAGTCCTGGTTCTACTGCCAGCCCTCCGGGGCGATGGTGACGGGCCGCGTCGTCGTGGATGGCACCGCCTATACATTTGATGCCAACGGGCGCCTCGTGCCCTGAGGTGCCAGCGGCGATACGCGGGCGGGCCGGGACGACTCAGTCATCCCGGCCCGCCCGTTGACGTTGTTCGCGGCTTTCGTTGCTCAGAGGTCGGCGGCGTCCTCGACGGTGGCGAGAAACTCGGAGAGCCTGTTGGCGGCGGCCATGACGGAGGGGCCGTGCTGGCGGCCCGGCTGGCGGCCCATGCGCTCGATGGGGCCGGAGATCGACAGGGCCGCCAGGACGCGACCCGACGGCCCGCGCACGGGTGCGGAGACAGAAGCAACGCCGGGTTCACGCTCGCCCACGGACTGCGCCCAGCCGCGTCGGCGTACCTCGGAGAGCATGGTGGCGTTGAAGGAAGCACCGTACAGGCCTCGGTGCAGGCGGTCGGGTTCTTCCCAGGCGAGCAGTACCTGGGCGGCAGATCCGGCGCTCATCGAGAGCGTAGCACCCACGGGGATCGAGTCACGCAGGCCCATTTCGCGTTCGGAGGCCGCGACGCACACGCGGTAGTCGCCCTGGCGACGGAAGAGCTGGGAAGATTCCTTGGTGTGATCGCGCAGGGCCTGGAGGACCGGCATGGAGGCTTGGAGGAGGCGGTCTTCGCCAGCCGCGGAGGAGAGTTCCTGTAGGCGGGGTCCCAGAATGAATCGGCCCTGCATGTCGCGGGCTACCATGCGGTGATATTCGAGGGCGACAGCCAGACGGTGAGCAGTCGGGCGTGCGAGCCCGGTACTGGTGACAAGTTGTGCGAGGGTTGCGGGACCCGCTTCGAGAGCGCTGAGGACCAGCGCAGCTTTATCGAGAACGCCAACGCCACTGGATGTTTGCTCTTCCATACAACTATTTAATATCTCATTAATTGAGATGGCAAACTGCCGGATAGTGAAACGCGTCAAAGGAGCGTCCGAGACGTGAGATCGGTGAGGTTGACACGCGGTCAAAGCGCTTCGATTGGGTTCGAAGCATGACTGACACAGTGTCTCCAAAAGGGAGGCCAGAGGAGGAACAATGAGTGGAACGATGGCCGAAAAGGTGTGGCGCGACCACATCGTCTCCAAGGGTGAGAACGGCGCGCCCGACCTGCTGTACATCGACCTCCACCTCGTGCATGAGGTCACGAGCCCCCAGGCCTTCGAGGGCTTGCGCCTGGCCGGACGCAAGGTTCGCCGCCCCGACCTGACGATTGCGACGGAGGATCACAACACGCCGACCGTCAACATTGACCAGCCCATTGCGGACATCACGAGCCGTACGCAGATCGACACGCTGCGCAAGAATGCCGAGGAGTTCGGAGTGCGCCTGCACTCCCTGGGCGACGCCGATCAGGGCATCGTTCACGTCGTCGGCCCCCAGTTGGGCCTCACCCAACCCGGCATGACGATCGTGTGCGGCGACTCCCATACCTCCACGCACGGTGCCTTCGGCGCACTGGCTTTCGGTATCGGCACCAGCCAGGTCGAGCACGTGCTCGCGACCCAGACCCTGCCGATGGCCCCCTTCAAGACCATGGCGATCACGGTCAACGGCTCCCTGCCCGCAGGCTCGACCGCGAAGGACATCATCCTCGCCGTCATCGCCAAGATCGGCACCGGCGGCGGCCAGGGCTACGTCCTGGAATACCGCGGCCAGGCCATCCGCGAGCTTTCCATGGAGGGCCGCATGACGATCTGCAACATGTCGATTGAGGCGGGTGCCCGCGCCGGCATGATCGCCCCCGACCAGACGACCTTCGACTACATCAAGGGCCGCCCCCACGCCCCCGAGGGCGAAGACTGGGATCGCGCCGTTGAGTACTGGTCCTCCCTGGCCTCCGACGAGGACGCCGTCTTCGACGCCGAGGTCGTCCTCGAGGCCGCTGACATCGAGCCCTTCGTCACCTGGGGCACCAATCCTGGCCAGGGCGTGCCGCTGTCGGCCGCAGTCCCCGCCCCCGAGGACTTCACCGATGAGACCGCCCGCGCCGCCGCCGAGCGCGCCCTGGAGTACATGGACCTCAAGGCCGGTACCCCGATGCGCGAGATTGCCGTCAACACGGTCTTCATCGGCAGCTGCACGAACGGCCGCATCGAAGACCTGCGCGCCGCCGCCAGTGTCCTCAAGGGACGTCACAAGGCCGATGGTGTGCGCGTCATGGTCGTGCCCGGCTCTGCCCGCGTGCGCCTGCAGGCCGAGGCTGAGGGCCTCGACAAGATCTTCACGGACTTCGGTGCTGAATGGCGCAACGCCGGCTGCTCCATGTGCCTGGGTATGAACCCTGACACCATGGACGTGGGAGACCGCTCGGCCTCCACGTCTAACCGAAACTTCGAAGGCCGCCAGGGCAAGGGCAGCCGCACGCACCTGGTGTCCCCGCTCGTCGCGGCTGCCACCGCCGTGCGAGGCACCCTGTCCTCCCCGGCTGATCTCTGAGGCCCGCCCTCCGCCACCCGATCACGGGGGAGGGCCACGGCCTCGTCCCCCACGGAAGAAAAGACTGACGCACCATGGAAAAGTTCATTACCCACACCGGCGTCGGCGTCCCGCTGCGCCGCTCCAACGTCGACACCGACCAGATCATCCCCGCCGTTTACTTGAAGCGCGTGACCCGCACGGGTTTCGAGGACGCCCTCTTCGCTGCGTGGAGGAACGATCCCGAATTCGTCCTCAACCAGGACGCTTACAAGAACGGCTCCGTCCTCATCGCCGGACCCGATTTTGGCACCGGCTCCTCGCGTGAGCACGCCGTGTGGGCGCTCAAGGACTACGGCTTCCGCGTCGTCTTGGCCCCCAAGTTCGCCGATATTTTCCGCGGCAACTCCGGTAAGCAGGGCCTGGTGACCGGCATCATCTCCCAGGAGGACTGCGAGTCCCTGTGGAAGCTCCTCGAGGCCGAGCCCGGCACCGAGGTCACCGTCTCCCTGGAGGACAAGACCTGGCGCGCCGGTGCGATCTCGGGCACCTTCCAGATCGACGACTACGTGCGCTGGACGCTCATGGAAGGGTTGGACGACATCGCCCTCACCCTGCGCCACGAGAAGGAGATCGAGACTTACGAGGCCGCGCGTCCCTCCTTCAAGCCGCGCACGCTGCCGGCGAAATTCTTACCAAAGCAAGAGGTTTTGTCCGCCCGCGACTGAACGCACTGCGCACACTGGCCCCTACCTAGCTAGAGTAGGGGCCAGTTACGTCATATTGAGGAGTTCCCCCATGCCATCCATTCTGCAAGTCGAAGGCGGTCATCCCCTCCACGGAGAGATCACCGTTCGCGGTGCCAAGAACTTCGTGCCGAAGGCCATGGTCGCGTCGCTGCTGGCCGACACCCCCTCCGAGCTCTACAACGTCCCGCTCATCCGCGACACCGACGTCGTCTCGAATCTGCTGAGCTTGCATGGCGTCGAAATCGACTTTGATCAGGACCGCGGCACGCTGCGTATGGACACCTCCAACGTTAAGATCGCCTCGCGTTCGGATATCGATACGCTCGCGGGTGCCTCGCGTATCCCGATCCTGTTCTGCGGCCCGCTCCTGCACCAGCTGGGCGAGGCCTTCATCCCCGAGCTGGGCGGATGCGCGATCGGCGGTCGCCCCATCGACTTCCACCTCGATACGCTGCGCCAGTTCGGCGCAATCATTGATAAGCAGCCCGACGGCGTGCACATCAAGCGACCGTCCACGGGCCTGCACGGCGCAATCATCGAGCTGCCCTTCCCGTCCGTCGGCGCGACTGAGCAGACCCTGCTGACGGCCGTACGCAACGAGGGCATCACGACCCTGAAGGGTGCGGCCATCGAGCCTGAGATCCTTGACCTGATCAACGTCCTGCAGAAGATGGGCGCGATCATCTCCGTGGACACGGATCGCACCATCCGTATCGAGGGCGTGGCCAAGCTGACCGGCTACCGCCACACGGCCCTGCCGGACCGCATCGAGGCGGCTTCGTGGGGAGCGGCTGCCCTGGCCACCCACGGTGACATCTACGTGCGTGGTGCCCATCAGCCCGACATGACGACGTTCCTCAACACCTTCCGCAAGGTGGGCGGTGCCTTCGATATTGACGCCGATGGTATCCGCTTCTACCACCCGGGCGAGCCGCTGCACTCGATCGCGCTTGAGACGGCCGTGCACCCTGGATTCATGACCGACTGGCAACAACCCCTGGTGGTGGCGCTCACACAGGCCGAGGGTCTGTCCATCGTTCACGAGACCGTGTACGAGAATCGCTTCGGCTTTACCCAGGCGCTGCGCAAGATGGGCGCGAACATTCAAGTCTACCGCGAGTGCCTGGGCGGCACGCCCTGTCGCTTCGGCCAGAAGAATTACTATCACTCGGCGGTTATCTCGGGTCCGACCCCGCTGCACAGCGCGGATATCATGGTCCCGGACCTGCGCGGTGGCTTCTCGCACCTGATCGCCGCGTTGACCGCGACGGGCACGTCCACCGTGTCCGGTATCGACGTGATTTCGCGCGGCTACGAGCACTTCACGCGCAAGCTCCACAAGCTGGATGCGCGCGTGCGTTACCTGGACGCCTGAGCGCATGGCCGGGCGGTGGGTGCGTCGCAGCGTTCTGTTGCTGGTCTCGTCGATGTCGGCGGGCGGGCGCAGCGTGCGCCTGGGGCCGCGCATTGTGCGGATTTTGCGCAGCGGCGGCTGGGAGGTCGCTGTTCGCCTGACGACGCCCGGGGACGACCCGGCGGCTCTCGCCGGCCAGGTAGCCGCCGACGCGATCGTGGCGGCCCTGGGCGGGGACGGCTACCTGAGTGCGGTTGCGCGCGGGTGCCACGAGTCCGGTGCCATCTTCGCGCCCATGCCGGGCGGGCGCGGTAACGATCTGTGCCGCGCGCTCGGTATCGGCACCGACCCCTTGGCGCGTGCCCGGGATCTGGCTCGTCTCGGCTTTGCGTCCGCCTCCTCGGGGAACGAGGCCGTGGCTGGGCGGGTCCGTCATGGCGCGGACTCACTGGTGAAGCGTGTGCGCCCCCTGGACGGCATGTGGGTGCGCTCGCGCGACGGTGTGCGCCTGGCGCTCGGCGTCGTGTCGGTGGGCTTGGATGCGCGCGCGAACATTTTGGCGAACGAGTCGTCGCTGACGTCGGGGCCGCTGGCCTACGGCTACGGCGCTTTCGCGGCCCTGGCCTCGCACGAACCCACTGAGATCATTGCGACGGTGGATGGTCGCGAATGTGACCTGAGCGGCTGGCTTGCCTCCGTGTCGAACTCGGGGCGCTTTGGTGGGGGTATCACGCTGGTGGAGTCGTCGGACATGAGCGACGGCATCCTTGAGGTGTGTCACGTGGGTCCGATGTCGGTCGCGCGTGCCCTGCCGATCTTGGCCCGTGTTGTGGGTGGTCGGGCGAAGAACCACCCGGCCATCGAGGTCGAAACTGCGCGCATGGTGTCTTTCTCGGCACCCGCGGGCATGATCGCGATGGCGGATGGGGATCGGATTGCGTCGATTCCTTTCACCGTGGACGTGGCTCCCGGCGTCGTTTCCGTCCTGGTCTGAGGTTGTCATCGCGTGCGGCGCGCCCACCGTGCCTGTGAGCTGCGCTCGGTTGCTGCGTAAGGCAGAGCATGGGTTTTGCGCTGTGGGGGAGTGGTCCCCCTAGAATGGGCCTATGAGTGCAGTTTCCGGCTTCTACGCCTTCGCGAAGGGCGTCCTGACGCCCATCATGACCCCCTGGGTGAAGTTCACCGTCACCGGTGAGGAGAACCTCCCCACGCAGGGTGGTTTCCTGTTGGTTTCCAACCACCTGTCGAACGTCGACCCCCTGTGTCTGTGCTGGTATTTCATGAAGCGCAACACTGCGGTGCGGTTCCTTGCGAAGAAGTCGATGTTTTCCGTCCCGGTGTTCGGCTGGATTATCAAGGGCATGGGCCTGATTCCCGTCAACCGTGATTCGAACCCCTCGGCTGTCCTGGCACCCACGCGCGAGGCCTTGACGGCAGGTGAGGTCGTCGGCATCTACCCTGAGGGAACGCTCACGCGCGACCCGGATCAGTGGCCGATGGAGTTCAAGTCGGGTGCCGCCCGCCTGGCCCTCGACACGGGCGTTACCGTCATCCCCCTGTCCCAGTGGGGGCCGCAGGACATCATGGCCCCCTACAACGCTAAGGGCATGGATATGCGCCCGGGGCGGCGTATCTCCTATCACTTCGGCGCGCCTGTCGACCTGTCTGACCTGATCGGCCCCGCCGGATCCGAGGACCACGACGCGGTCAACGCGGCGACGGCGCGCATCCTTCAGGCGGTGCGTGAGGGCGTCGGCCAGCTGCGCGGACTGCCCGTGCCCGATACCGTGTGGGACCCCGCCACGCAGGCTGGCCCCTGGTGGGAGGAAGAGCAGGCTAAGGCCGCCAAGAAGGCCGCGAAGGCCGCCAAGAAGAAGGGCTAGTCCCGGATATCGACGACGTCCAGGTATCCGCGTTGATCGGCTTTGTCACGTCCAGGCCTGGTTCGCTCGCCTCGCTCGTTGCGTCCGACTGGAGGGTGGGGGAGGAGACCTGGACGGACGAGGCCGGGGCGGGCTGTGTGTTCGGCTGCCCCTGCGGGGACGAGGGGTGCGCAGGCGGCGAGCGCGAGGATAGCGGCGGCGTGCCCGACGGTGAGACAAAGCCTCTCCATGGGGTGTGACAGTTTTCCCATCCTAGTAGACTGAGCTGGACAGGGAGGTCACGATGAGTATGACAACAGCAGCGGTCCTGGGAACGGGAGCGTGGGGTACGACATTCGCTCAGGTGCTCGCGGATGCGGGCGTGGACGTCACCATGTGGGGGCGCAACGCCGACACGATTTCGTTTATCAACGGTCGCGAAAACCCGACGTATCTGCCGGGCATCACGCTGTCTGAGCGTATTACAGCCACGACGGATATCGCAGAGGCGGTGGCAGGTAAGCCGCTGGTCGTCGTCGCCGTCCCCGTCAAGGCCGTGCGCGCGACGCTGGAATCCGCACGCGCGTCCTTCGTGCCCGACGTGGCCTTGTTGTCCCTGGCTAAGGGCCTCGAATTGGGCACTCTCAAGCGCGTCGACGAGATCATTGCCGATGCCTCGGGTGTGCCCCACAGTCGCATCGCCGTGCTCTCCGGCCCGAACCTGTCGCGCGAAATCGCTGAGCGCCAGCCCACCGCGACGGTCGTCGCCTCCACCGATGTCGAGCTGGCCAAGGAGATCGCGCGGACCTGCCACAACTCCTACTTCCGTCCCTACGTCTCGGCCGACGTGGTGGGAACCGAGATGGCGGGTGCGACGAAGAACGTCATCGCCGTCGCCATTGGTGCCGCTGAGGGCATGGGTCTGGGCATCAACACGTGTTCGACCCTCATCACACGTGGCTTGGCCGAGATGACCCGGCTTGGTACCGCCCTGGGGGCCGACCCCGCGACCTTCGCGGGCCTGTCCGGTATCGGAGACCTCGTCGCGACCTGCTCCTCGCGCCTGTCGCGTAACTTCTCCCTGGGTCATCGGCTCGGCTCGGGCATGAGCCTGGACGAGGCCATGGCCCTGTCCCCGGGCGTCGTCGAAGGCGTCGCTTCGGCGGGGCCGATCCTCCAGGTCGCCGCCTCCGCCGGCGTTGACATGCCGATCACCAGCGCTGTCGTCGAGGTTGTCGAGGGACGCGCGACCATCGCGGACATGGGTCGCATGCTCCTGGCACGCCCCCAGAAGATGGATGGGTGGAAGATCGAACTGGTCTAAAAGGTACACACGCGGGCGGGGAAAGCCTGACGCGCGGTAGGCTTGGACCCATGACTGCACCAACTCGTCCTCGCGTCCTCATTGTTTTCGGTGGACGCTCCTCCGAACACGAAATCTCTTGCGCCACGGCTGCCGGCATCCTCACGGCCATCGACCGCACCAAGTGGGACGTGATCCCGCTGGGCATCACGCGGGACGGCCAGTGGGTGCGCGTCGCCGACGACCCGTCGGCGTGGGCATTCAAGGACGGCAAGGGACAGACTGTGACAGCGGGTTCTACCCGCGTGGCCCTCACGCCGGGTGAGGGCAACCTCGTCGAACTCACCTACGACGGCGACCCCTCGGATAAGGACTCCCGCGTCGTGGGCGTCGAAGACCTCGGTCACGTCGATATCGTCTTCCCGCTCCTGCACGGCCCCTACGGTGAGGACGGCACGATCCAAGGCCTCTTCGAGATGGCCGACGTGCGCTACGTCGGATGCGGCGTGACCTCTTCGGCGATTTCCATGGACAAGCACCTGACCAAGACGGTGCTCGCTGCCGCCGGTATCGACGTTGGCCGTTGGGTTTGCATCACCGCCCGTCAGTGGGAGAGCGACCCCGCCTCGTGCATGGACCGCATCGAGCGCCTCGGCTTCCCCGTCTTCGTCAAGCCCTGCCGCGCCGGCTCCTCCGTCGGCATCTCGCGCGTCACCTGCCGCGAAGATCTGCCCGTCGCCATCAAGGAAGCCGCAAACCACGACCCGCGCATCATCGTCGAGGCCTCCGTGACCGGCCGCGAGGTCGAGTGCGGCGTGCTCGGCTCGCGCCCCGACTGGCAAAGTGGCACCTCGCCGCTGGGCGAGATCGTTGTGCCCGAAGGCGAGTTCTACGACTACGAACACAAGTACGTGGACGACGTCGTCGGTCTCTCCTGTCCGGCCGACGTGCCTCCCGCCTACGCTCAGCGCATTCGTGAGACCGCGTGGCGTGCCTTCGACGCCCTCGAATGTGAAGGCCTGGCCCGCGTCGACTTCTTCCTCAATGAAGCCACCGACACCGTCATCATCAACGAAGTGAACACGCTGCCCGGATTCACTCCCATTTCGATGTACCCGCAGATGTGGGCGGCCGCCGGTGTGTCCTACCCGGACCTGCTCAGCGAACTGCTCACCGAAGCATCGCAGCGTCCCCTGGGGCTGCGCTGAGGGAACGGCCGCGGTGACCCGCATCTGCGCGTGTCCCGCGGCCGCGCCCCGACCTCGTCCATTCTCATAATCCCGACCCTAAAGGACCCACATGACGACCAAGCCTAAAGTCACGCTGGTGACGTGTCAGGCACTGCCCAATCTCTTCCCCGGCGAAGAAGGACTGCTTGACAAACTGGCGTCGCGCGGATGCGACCCGCAGATCAAGGTCTGGAATGATCCCGACGTTGACTGGGCCGATGCTGGCATGGTCGTCGTCCGCTCTGTCTCAGACTACGCGCAGGATCGTCCCGCCTTCCTGGAGTGGACGCGCCAGCTGCACCGCGTGCAGAACTCGAAGGACGTGCTCAACTGGAACACAGACAAGCACTACCTGAAGGAACTCGCGGCGATGGGGCTGCCGACGATTCCGACGAACTGGCTTGAACCCTCCCAGAAGCTCACTAAGCACCAGATCCACACGCGCTTCCCGGCCTTCGGAGAGTTCGTCGTCAAGCCTGCTGTGTCTTCCGGCGTGCGTGATATCGGCCGCTACACGACTGTGGACATCCACCAGCGTCAGGCCGCCATGCGCCAGGTGCAGGGCTTGCTGGGCGAGGGGCGCTCCGTCATGCTTCAGCGCTACGTTGAGGAAATCGACCTGCACGGCGAGATTTCGCTTGTGTTCTTCAACGGTCTGGTCTCCCACGCCGTTGAGAAGCGCTCGGCCCTGCACCCCGCCTCCGTCACCAATCCCGAGATGCACGAGGCCGTGGTGACCGCCGAGGCCGCCGACTCCGTCGCGTGGACATGGGGTGAGCAGATCCGCCGTGTCCTGCACGACTACGTGCGAGCCCGCCTGGGTCATGACGAGCTGTTCCTCTTCAACCGCGTGGACCTGGTTCCAGACGGCAAGGGATCCTTCCTGGTTATGGAGGTCTCCCTCGTGGACGCAGACCTCTACCTCGGCTCGACGCCCGGTGCCCTGGGCAATTTCGCTGACGCGATCTCCTCGCGCGCCCATTGGTGATGCACGCCACCGCCGTGAAGGTGTCTCTCGAGTTTTCAAACTCGGCAGGGTAGTGCTAAGCTCTACCCGTTGCCTCCACGGCGACGTAATGGTGGCTGTAGTTCAGTTGGTAGAGCACCTGGTTGTGGTCCAGGACGTCGCGGGTTCGAGTCCCGTCAGCCACCCCAATGCCCCGGCGCTTCGGCGTCGGGGCTTTTTGCTGCAGTATGCTTGTGTCATCCCGAATTGATTGGACAAAGGAGTTCTCATGCCCAGCGTGGATGTGCGAGTCCGGTTACGAGCAGTGGTGCACTTCGACGCCTGGAACCCTGTGGACCTACCGTGCCGACGCCGAGGGTAACCCGACGACCGGCGGCTACTCGCGGGGCTTCACAGTGCGCGCCGACTTCGCGCTGCACATTCCGTCCGAGCTGGATTTTGCGGCCTGCACCCCTCTCCTGTGCGCCGGTATCACCACCTACTCGCCGCTCAAGCACTACCAGGTGGGCCCCGGCTCGCGCGTGGCCATCCTGGGTATGGGGGGGTCTCGGGCACGTGGGCGTGCAGATCGCTAAGGCCATGGGCGCAGACGTGTCCGTCATCTCTCATGGATGTTCCAAGGAAGCCGACGCCCGCTGCTTCGGTGCCGATCACTTCTACGCGACCAGCGAGGAAGGCGTGCTTGAATCCCTGCGCGGCTCCTTTGACCTCATCCTATGTACCGTCTCCGCCGACGGCCTCGACTACGCCGGTTACATGGCCGCCCTGCGTCCCTACGGTGTCTTCGTCGATGTGGGCTTGCCCGCCGAGCCTGTCTCGCTGCCGCTGCGCGCCTTCGTGAACGGCGGCAAGTCTTTCGCTGGCTCCCAGATCGGCGGCATCGCCGAAACTCAGGAGATGCTGGACTTCTGTGCCGAGCACGGCGTCATCCCGCAGGTTGAGATGATCACAGGCGAGGACATCACGGAAGCCTACGGCAACGTCGTGGATTCGCGCGTGCGCTACCGCTATGTCATCGACACCTCCACGTTCCCCCAGACCGCGTGAGCGTGAGCAAGTAGCAGGGAAGCCTCGGGCCACTTGGCCCGAGGCTTCCCGATTCTCTGGCGATTGTCTGCCCGGACATTCTTGCATTCGTGGGTATCACCTACCTGTGTTCTGTCGTTGAAGTGTGTTGTGCTACGGCTAGCCCGAGATCATGCTGAACCTACTTGCTGACGATGGGGAGAGTGTTGTAACCTTCCAGCAACAGATCCTCGGTCAGGCCTCTTGCGTCAGCAATGCACAAATGACCGGGGCCATTTTTATCAGCGAGGATGCTGTCAATGGGGTTATAGGACACTACGTGTTGCTGGAGGGGTAACTTTTCGGCGTGTTGGTGCGGGAAAGTCGGTGTTTTAGTTGGTTGGGACCAACTATGAGGATGGACAGATCGTGTTGCTAGCAGGGTGACTTTTCGGCTTTGTCGCGCGGGAAAGTCACTATTTTAGTTGGTCGTGTTTG
>NZ_CAJPJE010000021.1:0-33450 GCF_905369875.1 Actinomyces sp. ICM47 | reverse complement strand
GTCCTGGCCGTCGTCGATGCGCTCAAAATCGGTGTTTAGCATCAGGCCGTGGTTGGCTTCGCGGCTACCGTCAGGGGCTGGGCCAAGATCGTATTCCTGCCCCATCCAGGCGTAGCGGGCGTTTTGGATGCGGTTTGACCAGGGGGCCATGACGGCGCAGCGGCAGCCCGCACCGCTTTCCATATCGGCTTGGTCGCTGTAACCATCAATTACCGGCACGCCTGCGCAGTTCCAGTCCAAAACCACCGCGCCCCGGGCGGCGATTAAGGCGCTAGCCTCGCCGGCGTTAAGACGCCAGGTAGCGGAGGTGAAAAGGCTGGAATCTAGGGGTGCTTGGGCGGGGCAGCTGAAAGCTGCTGAAGTTTTGGTACCGGCGACGTCGCCAATGCAGCTAGTTTTGCAGCTAGGCTCAGGCGCGTTCTGGGCTGATGATTCTGAAATGGAGTCTGAACTCACTTCTTTGTGCATGGCATCACTTTAACGCTTTTATGGTTCGCTGCGAAAGCCTTTGCCACTACTTACTGGCAGGGTTAAAGGACAAAAAGAGTTGGTGGAGGGTTAGTCCCAGTTGTTTCGGTGGGGGCTTGTGTGGTGGAGGTCGTGCCAGGCGATGGCGTCGCCCCATCTGGGGATGACACCGGCTGCGGGGTGTGTGCGCGAGGCGTGTTCCCATTGGGCTTCAATCTGGGTGTCTGTGGGCATGATTTTGAGGATCTGGGCTGGTGGGAGCGGGTTTTCGGTGTGCATGTAGCACCACCAGAAGATCGCTTTGATCCGGCGGGTCAGCCGCATTCCCCGGTGGTCCCGCAACAGTTGACGCAAGGGCGCGTTGGTCGCGCCTTCGATCTGGTTGTTCATCGCCGGCAACGCCCCCTCAAACTGGGGGTCGGTGTAGGTGAACAACACCTCGGCTCCGATGAGCCGATTCACACTGTTGCGGGCCCGCACGAGTCGTTCGTGCGTGTATTCCCACCCGCCATCGTCCCTCTTGGTCTTCTGCGCGAGGAAGCCCTCCCAGCGCTTGCACCAGTCCAAGTAGGTGTCTATCCATGAGGCCGCTTGCTCTCGGTCTTTCACGTGCAAGAGCTGCTTGCCCAAGCCGTACAGTTCCTTGGAGGCTGCAAGCTTGGGGCGAATGGTGGTGGCTTGTTTGATGGTCCCGAACGCGTGGAAGGTGCACCGCTGGACCCGCGTGTTCGGCCAGGCTTTCTTGCGGGCTTTTTCGAAGCCACTGCCCCCATCCGTCACCACCACGTCTGGTGGGGCGATCCGGTTCATGAGCGCTTCCCAGGCGCGCGAGTTCTCACTGCGTGCCACATACCAGCCCAAGATGAAATCCCGGGACTGAGCAATCAAGACGACCGCTTTGCGGCCCAGGTGGATCCCGTCAACGAACACGACCTCATGCACCTGATCCACCACCGGGGCGAGGGGCCAGATCTCCCACAGGCTCTGGCATCGCCTGCGAAACGACCTGCCCCCACCTGGCATATCCGCCTGCCGATTACCGCTGAGCAGCCAGGCAAGAAACTCACCCAGATGCTTGGCCGAGGTATCAATCCGCTGCACGCCAGTTGAGTGGCACGAGGTGCAATGCCACCTCTGCTTGCCCGATTTCGACAGTCCGTACCGGATCAGCTTCCTGCCACAGGAATCGCATTTCGAGATGTTCACTCACCGAATCTGCCACTACCAACTTTGACACCCACTCTCCCGCACCACAAAGCCGAAAAGTCGACGTCTCACCAACACATTTTGTCCACCCTCAAAGTTGGCCCCCAACAACTTTGAACCAGACTTTCCCGCACCACAAAGCCGAAAAGTCGGGCTCAGACCAACTCTTTTCGTCCTTTAACCCCCACCTTGCACCATCAGTATTACTAAGGTCGTCGACAGTAGATATCAATAGGTAGCTAATATTTGTGAGCTGAAGTCAGTCAGCATTAACTGAAACTAAAAAATCCCGCAGCCTTAAAGCTACGGGATTCATTGGTCGGGCTGGCGGGATTTGAACCCACGACCCCTTGACCCCCAGTCAAGTGCGCTACCAAGCTGCGCCACAGCCCGTATTTAGTTCGTCGCCGCAGCGACCTGTAGAACTATAGCGCACCTTTCGAATCGAGCGCAAACCGAGCAGAGTGGTCCGCGACACAGGATCGTGATGGTTCCGTGGTCTCATCCTGCACACGGCACGTACGAACCAGTATCGTCCGTCGGAATACGGTGAGTGCCCATAGGCATGGGTCTACACTGTCGCTGGATCCCATTTGCCGTTGTTCCATTGGAAGGAACTGCCTCCATGACATCCCGTCGCTTTCTCTCGCTCGCCGCAGCATGCGTCATCGGCACGATGGCACTTGCTGTCCCTACGCTGCCCGTGCAGGCCGCGCCGACCTCCGCTAGTACCATCGTTGCTGTCGCGTCAGTCGCCCCGCAGACCGACGCCGTTTCGGTGAGCCCAGCCCCGGCCTCGTCCCACAACGTTCTCGCGCCCACGAGGCGCTTCCGCTACCACGGAGGAAGAGGAAGCAGCGACCCGGTTTTCGGGACGATTTCGGTGATTATCTTTATCGGCCTGTGCGTCTGGAACGTATACAACCGTCGCAGGCGTAGCCGGATTGCACAGGGGCGACTGCAACAGAACCCTCCCGCCTACGGAGGTCCCGCTGGGCCTCAGTATGGCGCGGTCACCCCCGCCTACAACGGTGGGGTTCCTTCCGGAGCGCAAGCGATGCCCTACCAGCCGAACGGCGGTGGCACATCGACGATGCCAAACACCGGCTACGGGGATGGGGGCGCTCCCGGCCAGCAGGGATACTATCCGCCCCAGCAGGGCGGACAGGGCTACGGCCAGTACCCGCCCACCTATCGCTAGACTGCGCCCCTCACCCGGCCCGCCCACAACCGATGGAAATACGATGAGGACGTGTCGAACGACACCGACATAAACGACCCTCAGTCCGCAAACAACAATGTCGAGGGGTCCGAGCGATACGCTCGGACCCCTCACTGACGTTATGCGCTCAGGCTTCGCGAGCGGCCAGATCCTCATCCACGTAGGCCAGAATTGCCTCGCACACGCCGGTGATGTCCAGGCCGGTCGAGTCGACTGTTTCGACGCCGGGCGCGGCGGTCATGAACTCGGAGACGGCGGAGTCGGCCTTGTCGCGGCCCTCAACCTGGGCGCGCACAATCTCCATGTGCTCCTCCGTCGCGTCACCGTAGAGCTCCAGGGTGCGCCGACGCAGACGCGCCTCCTGGTCAGCCAGCAGCAGGATACGCACGTCTGCATCCGGACACACGACGGTCGTGATGTCGCGCCCCTCGGCGATCATGCCAGAGCCTTGCTGACGTGCCTCCATCATGCGACGACGCTGCTCTGCAGCCATCCATGCGCGCACCTTCAGATTCGTGGAGATGTGTTTAATCGCCAAGGCGATGCGGGGTTCACGGATCGCGGCGGTCACCTCGGTCTCCCCCACCCACACGTGCGGGTCGGCGGGATCGGACTGCAGGCGCAGAAGCATCTCGTTGGCAGCTGCGGCGACCGCGTCCGTGTCCTCGAGGTCGATGCCGCGGTCCAGCACGTACCACGTCAGCGCGCGATACATCGCCCCCGTGTCGAGATAACCGATGCCCAGTCGCGACGCCAGTTCCTTGGACACCGTGGACTTACCCGAACCCGCAGGGCCATCGATCGCAATGGTGATACCAACGTGCGAGATCGCATCCTGACGCAGCGTGTCGTTCATCCGTTCATTCTCCTCATCAAGGTTGTTCTAATGGGTGATGAGCCGCCAGCCCCGCTCCTGCAGGCCTGCGGCGCAGCGGTCAGCGACCGCCGGATCAATCATGACGCGAGCGACGCCGGCCTGCGCGCCCGCAGAGTGCTCAAGAACCAGGTCTTCGATGTTAATCGAGGCCTCGCCTAGCTCGCTGAACAGACGACCGAGGGCACCCGGCTCGTCTGGGATGAGCACCTCGACCTCACGGTACCGTGAGGGGGCACCGCCGTGCTTGCCGGGGATACGTGCCACGCCCTGGTTTCCGGCCGTCATGACGCGATTGATCGCGCCAACGCTGCCGCCGCGCAGCGGCCCCAGCTCGGCCGCCGCATCCAAGTGGTGCAGCAGATCGTCCAGGTCAGCGCGTAGCTCACGCAGAATCGAGGCCACCGGCCCCGCGTTCCCCGCCAGAATCGCCGTCCACAGGCGAGGATCCGACGCCGCAATGCGCGCCGTATCGCGCAACCCTTGCCCGGCCAGACCGAGTGCCTGCGCTGGAGCATCCACGAGGCGTGCCGCCAGCATTGAAGACACCAGCTGCGGCACATGAGACACCAGCGCCACCGCATGGTCGTGCGTCCCCGCGTTCATCTCCAGGGGCACGGCACCCACGTCCGTCGCGAGAGCGCGCGCGGCCAGCAGCGCGCGCGGCCACGTCGTCTCGTGCGCCACGATAACCCACGGCCGTCCGTAAAACAGGTCGGCGTCGGCCGCACCAGCACCGGAGCGCTCGCGGCCAGCCATCGGGTGGGATCCCACGTACCGGCACGCCGCGTCCTCCAGGCCGCGTTCCTCAAGCGTCGCGAGCACGTCGGCGACGACGGTGTCCTTCACCGAGGCGACGTCCGTGATGATCGCTCCTGGGAAACGCAGGAGAGAATCCACGATGACACGATCAGCAACGTCAGGAGGCGTAGCCACCACAACGATGCGCGGAGCCTCGTAACCGGGCGCATCCGTTCCCGCATCCGCGTAGGCCACCCCGGCCTCGTCGATAGCGTCACCGAAGGCGACTCCCGCGCCCACGTCGGATGCAAGGCGCAGAGAAGTCGGCGACGCGTCCTCGAGGTAGACGCGCACTCCCCCGGCTCGCAACGCCAGGCCGAGGGATGCACCCAGGAGGCCCGAACCGATGATAAGAACCGGACCGACCGTGGAGACGACGCGCGTGGGTGCGCTCACAGGCCGACGGCCCCGTACAGCGCTGTCAAGGCATTGCCTTTGACGCGGCGAGTCGTGCCCTGCTTGAGGTGATCGAGGGAGATTGGGCCGAAGCCGGTGCGCACGAGTTCACGCACGGGGTAGCCGACGGCCTCCATCATGCGGCGCACCAGACGGTTGCGGCCCTCGTGCACGACGATCTCAACGGTCGTGATGTCGCCGTAGGTGTCAACGATGCGGAAGGCATCAACCTTGATGGGGCCGTCCTCCAGCTCGATACCGTTCATGAGCTTACGCTTGACGCCGGGCTTCACGTCGCCGTGCAGGCGCGCCACGTAGGTCTTGCGGATCTCATACTTGGGGTGGGTGAGGCGATTCGCCAGCTCGCCGTCGTTGGTGAGCAGCAGCAGACCGGACGTATCGATGTCGAGGCGACCCACGTGGTAGAGGCGCTCGGGGTAATCAGCGATCAGATCGGCAATCGAGGGGCGTCCCTCCGGGTCACTCATCGTAGAGACGGTCCCAATCGGCTTGTTGACGGCCAGCACGATGTGCTTCGTTTCGTCGAGAATCAGGCGCTCGCCGTCGACGTGAATGACCTGCGTTGCGGGGTCAACCCGCACGCCCTGGCTGCGCACGACCGTGCCGTCGACGCTCACGCGGCCATCCGCGATCATCTGTTCGGACGCGCGCCTGGACGCGACGCCGGCCTGGGCGAGTACCTTCTGCAGGCGCACGCCCCCCTCGGTGTAAGGGTTAGCCCTCATAGTTCTTCCTCCAATTCATCCAGCGCATCGGCGCTCGGCAAGTAAGGTGCCAAGGGTACCAGCTCCGACAGGCTCGTCATCCCCATTTTCTCAAGAAACTCACCAGTCGTGCCGTATAGGCGCGCCCCGGACGGTGTCGTACCTGTCTCTTCCACGAGTCCTCGGGCAAGGAGGGTGCGCACGACGCCATCGACGTTGACGCCGCGGATACGGGCGATCCGAGCGCGCGAGATCGGCTGGCGGTAGGCAATGACCGCCAGCGTTTCGAGTGCGGCTTGTGAGAGCCGCGCGTGGGAGGAGCCGACAACGAAACGTCCGACGACGTCGGCGTAGGCGCGCGCGGAATAGATGCGCCAGCCGCCCGCCACTTCGCGCAGCTCGAAGCCGCGGACTCGGGCACCACCATCTCCCAGGTACTCGCGCGCCAGGGCGCGCAGCGTTGCCTCGACGTCCGCAACCTCCGTTCCCAGCGCGACTGCCAGGTCCTCGGGTGTCACGGGTTCGGAGGTGACCATGAGAATCGCCTCAATCGGAGCGCGCAGGTCGTGCTCACTCATCGGTATCGGTTCCTTCCGGTGCGGATTCCTCATCCACCGACGAGGCCGTGGCCCCGCCCGTGCTCGCCTGACCGACGTCGTCATCCACGTCGATGTCGATCTCCGCATCGGTCCCAGTCCACGTGATCGTGAGGGTTCCCAGGGCCTCGTCCTGGGCGAACTCGACAACACCACGCCGGTAGAGTTCCAGCAATGCCAGGAAGCGGGAGACGACAACGGCGCGCGTCGCAGCGTCGGCAACGAGGTCATGGAACGTCATCTGTCCCTCCGCCGCGAGGGCGGTCGCTACGACGCGTGCCTGTTCACGCACGGGCACAACCGGGTCATGCAGGTGCCCAACCTGGACGGTGGGTACCGAGGCGGTGAGTGCGTCGGCGGCTAGGCGTGCGAGGTCCTGCCGACTCGTAATCCACGCGAGTTCGGGTAGCAGGGTCGCGAAATGCGGCTCCAGGGGGACGTCGCGCGCCACGTAGGCCTCGAAGTGCTTCATGCGCTCGCCAAGGTCCTTCGAGGCCTCTTTGAAGGCGCGGTACTGCAGGAGCCGGGAAAACAGCAGATCGCGGGCCTCCAGGTCGGCATCGCTCGCCTGCTCGTCTTCTTCAAAACGAGGCAGCAGGTGCGCGGCCTTCATGTCGAGGAGAGTCGCGGCGACCACCAGGAACTCCGTCGTACGAGACAGGTCAGGAGACGCCTTCATGAAGGCGATGAATTCGTCCGTCACCTGGGCGAGCGCCACCTCGGTGATGTCGAGCTTCTTGCGCGCAATGAGCGACAGGAGCAGGTCGAAAGGCCCCTCGAAGACGGGGAGGGAAACGGCGAAAAGCTCGAACTCCCCCTGAACCTCGATCGTGTCAGGCAGCGTCGCCACGGGCGATGATTTCACGCGCCAGTCGGCGGTACGCGTGCGCTCCCGCGTGGTGGGGCGCGTAGGAGATGATGGGTTCCGTCGCGACGGACGCGTCCGGGAACTTGATCGTTCGCCCGATGCGTGTGTCGAAGATGAGATCACCAAAGGCTTCCTGCAGGCGCTCGAGAACCTCACGCGAGTGCAACGTGCGCAGGTCGACCATCGTCGCGACAATACCGTCGATCTTCAGACGCGGGTTGATGCGATCACGCACCGTCTCGATGGTCTCGACCAGCAGGGCCACGCCGCGCAGCGCGAAGAACTCGGCCTCCACAGGCACGATGACGCCATGCGCGGCAGTCAGCGCGTTCACGGCAAGCAGGCCCAGCGAGGGCTGGCAGTCAATGAGGATAACGTCGTACTCCGCCTCCACGTGGCGCAGCACGCGGGCCAGGGCACTCTCACGCGCGACCTCGTTCACGAGCTGGACCTCGGCTGCGGACAAGTCGATATTCGCCGGGAGGATATCCAGGTTTTCCGTTGCTGTCTGGCAGATTGTCGCGTGAACGTCGGCCCTCGGGTTCATGAGCAGCGTGTAGATGGTCTGGTCCATGTCGAGGGTATTAATCCCCAGGCCCACGGATGCGGCACCTTGCGGATCGAAGTCAACGATCAGCACGCGGCGACCGTACTCAGCCAGCGCGGCACCCAGGTTAATCGTGGTCGTCGTTTTACCGACGCCACCCTTTTGGTTACACATCGCGATCACGCGTGCGGGTCCGTGGCCCATCAGGGGCGCGGGCACAGGAAAATCGATCTGTCCGTCGGGCAGATCGTTCGTCAGCGTCGGATGCGAATTCTCGGTCACGTCACCATCCTAGGTCATTGGTCGGGTATCTCGTTGGTGCCACGCGCCCGGGGATGCGAGAGTGTAAAAACCTCGCGCAGAGCTGCGGCGGTCACCGCCGTATATATCTGCGTGGTTGCCACCGAGGCATGCCCCAGCAGCTCCTGTACCTCGCGCACGCTCGCGCCGCCTTCGAGGAGATGGGTGGCAAATGAATGACGCATCGTGTGGGGGGAGATTCTCTCCCCCAGCTGCGCGGCCTCGGCTGCTCGCCGGATAGCGGTCCATGCGCTCTGGCGCGAGAGCGGGCCGCCCCGGGAGTTGAGGAAGAACGCGGTGGCCCCCCGGCCTCGCGCAGCCAGGGCGGGACGAGCGCGTACCCGGTAGGCTTCCACGGCCTCGACCGCGAAAGAACCAACGGGCACGATCCGTTCCTTGCGGCCTTTGCCGAACAAGCGTACGACGGGCACATCCCCGTCGAGGTCGAGGTCGTCCGCGCTCAGGCTCACGGCTTCTGACGCGCGCGCGCCCGTCGCATAGAGCAGCTCCAGCAGCGCGCAGTCGCGCAGGCCGATGGGTGAGTCGTCCGCGTGGGCGACGTCAAGGAGGCGGCCAACCTCGTCAACCGTCAAGGCTTTAGGCAGGTGACGTCCTTGGCGCGGCGCACGCAGCTGGGCTGCTGGATCGACCCCTACGAGGCCTTCCGCGAGCGCATACTTATGCAGGCCTCGGATCGCTGCCGAGGCACGGGCGACCGACGAGGCCGCTGCGGGACTTCCGGTCACCTCCCCTGACGCGAGCCTCATCGTGTAATCCTCGATGTCACGCGCATTCACGTCAGCGAGACTGACCACGCCGCGTTCACCCAGGTCGCGGGCATAACGCAACGCATCGCGGCGGTAGTTGGAAACAGTGTGAGCAGACGCGCCTTTCTCGACGCGAAGATAGTCCACCCACTCGTTCACGGCTGCTTCGAGGGAGGTCATAGCGACAGAGTAAGCGAGATTCCAACAAATGTGCGCAATCCCTATGCGCGTTCGTACATTTTCGCTAATATGTGACCCGGTAACCATTTCCTTTCCCCGATGTTGGGGCCTATATACGGCTGGAGGCCGACGTGACACTTCAATGGGACCATATTGATGATGCAGCTGTGAAGACCGCAAAGCTCCTCGCGGCAGACGCCGTCGAGCAAGCCGGATCCGGACACCCCGGCTCCGCCATTTCGCTCGCACCCGCCGCGTACCTCCTCTACAACAAGGTCATGAACGTCGATCCGGCCGATCCTCGATGGATCGGCCGTGACCGTTTCATCCTCTCCGCTGGTCACTCGTCTCTCACCCAGTACGTCCAGCTCTACCTGACAGGCTTCGGCCTCGAGCTCGACGACGTCAAGAAGCTGCGCACCGCCGGATCCCTGACACCTGGCCACCCCGAATACGGCCACACCAAGGGCGTTGAGATCACGACCGGTCCGCTTGGCACGGGCATCGCCTCCGCCGTCGGCTTCGCCATGAATGCCCGCCGCGTCCACGGCCTGCTCGATCCCAACACCCCGCTCGGCGAGTCTGTCTTCGACCACAACGTGTACGTCATCGCCGGCGACGGCTGCTTCGAAGAAGGTGTGTCCGCCGAAGCCTCCTCGCTGGCTGGCACCCAGGAACTTGGCAACCTCACCGTCATCTGGGACGACAACCACATCTCTATCGAGGACAACACCTCCATTGCTTTCAACGAGGACGTCCTGGCCCGCTACGAGGCCTACGGCTGGCACGTTCAACGCGTCGACTGGCTCGGCGAGGACGGATCCTACGAGGAGAACACCGCCGCTCTGAATGAGGCTCTTGAGGCCGCCAAGGCCGAGACCACGAAGCCCTCACTCATCGCACTGCGCACCATCATTGGCTGGCCCACCCCCGGTAAGCAGAACACCGGCGGCATTCACGGTGCCAAGCTCGGCAGCGAAGCCCTGTCGGGCCTCAAGGTCGCCCTGGGTGCGGACCCCGAGAAGATGTTCGACGTCGACGCTGCCCTCGTCGACGAGGTCCGCGCCCGCGCCGCCGCCCGCGCGGCACAGTACCGCAAGGACTGGGACGCTCGCTTCGATGCCTGGAAGGCAGCCAACCCCGAGGGTGCCGCACTGCTTGATCGTCTCTCCGCCGGCCGCCTGCCCGAAGGCTGGGAAGCCTCGCTGCCTACCTTCGAAGAGGGCAAGGCGCTGGCGACCCGTGCCGCCTCCGGCCAGGTGCTCAACGCGATCGCTCCGGTGCTGCCCGAGCTATGGGGTGGCTCCGCCGACCTCGCCGGTTCGAACAACACCTTCATGAAGGGAGAGCCTTCCTTCCTCCCCGTGCACCGGTCCTCGTCGGCTTTCTCCGGAAACGAGTTCGGTCGCAACCTGCACTTCGGAGTGCGCGAGTTCGGGATGGGCGCAGCCCTTAACGGCATCGCCGCTGACGGCCTGACCCGCCCCTATGGCGGGACGTTCTTCGTGTTCTCCGACTTCATGCGCGGTGCCGTGCGCCTGGCCGCACTCATGGATCTGCCGGTCACCTACGTGTGGACACACGACTCTATTGGCGTGGGCGAGGACGGCCCGACCCACCAGCCGATCGAGCACCTGGCTTCCTACCGTGCGATCCCGAACCTCGCTGTCGTGCGCCCTGCGGACGCGGCTGAGACGGCAGCCTCCTGGAAGGCGATCCTCGAGCAGTCCCACCCCGCCGCCATTATCCTGTCGCGCCAGAACCTGCCTAACCCCGCTCGTGGTGAAGGCACCGGTCTGGCCACCACCGAGGACCTAGCGCGCGGTGCCTACATCCTGGCCGATACCGAGGGCACGCCCGACGTGATCCTCATGGCGTCGGGATCCGAGGTGTCCGTCGCTCTTGAGGCACGCGAAGCCCTGGCTGCCGAGGGTGTGGCTGCCCGCGTCGTGTCGGTCCCCTGTCTCGACTGGTTCGAGGCCCAGGATCGCGAATACCGCGACACAGTCCTGCCCCCGTCGGTGCGCGCCCGCGTCTCCGTCGAGGCCGGCCTGGCCCTGCCCTGGTACCGCTGGATCGGCGACGCTGGTCGCGCGGTGTCCATCGAGCACTTCGGTGCCTCGGCTCCCGGCGAACTCCTCTTCAAGGAGTACGGTATCGACGCCGAGCACGTGACCGCCGCCGCGAAGGAATCCATCGAGGCCGCACGGTCGTGACTTTTTAGTCACCTGATCTGACCAAGGGCTGCTGGCGCGCACTCGCGCGCCAGCAGCCCTATTCTCGTAGACATAGTGGGTTGCCCCGGCTCCCGCGCACACCGCGCGAGGTTCCGGAAGGAGCCACGGCCTCGTCCCAATTCCCAGCGAACGGAGCGTTACCTCGTGAGCAACGAGATTCCCACCCTGCGCGATCCCCAAGACCGCAGGCTTCCGCGCATTTCACCACCCTGCGGCCTCGTCATCTTCGGCATCACCGGTGACCTCGCGCGCAAAAAGCTCCTGCCCGCCATCTACGATCTCGCCAATCGCGGTCTGCTCCACCCCGCTTTCTCGCTGACCGGCTTCGCACGGCGAGACTGGAGTCCGCAGGACTTCGAGGAATACGTGCGCGCCTCCATTGAAGCTCACACCCGCACCGGTTTTAACGAGGGGACGTGGAACCAGCTGCGCTCAGGCTTGCGCTTCGTGTCCGGCACATTCGACGACCCCGAGGCCTACCGCCGCCTGGCCGACACAGTCGCCGAACTCGACAGCGTGCGCGGCACCGGCGGCAACCACGCCTTCTACCTGTCGATCCCGCCGTCCTACTTCCCCGTCGTTGCCAAGCATCTGTCCGACACAGGCCTCAACAAGCGCCAGGGCCGAGAGTGGCGACGCGTCATCATCGAGAAGCCATTCGGGCACAATCTCGAGTCGGCGCGCGAACTCTCCGACGTCATCTCACAGATCTTCGACGAGCAAGACGTCTTCCGCATCGACCACTACCTGGGCAAGGAAACCGTCCAGAACATCATGGCGATGCGCTTCGCGAACGCCATGTTCGAGCCGCTGTGGAAGGCCAACTACGTCGATTCCGTGCAGATTACGATGGCTGAAGACATCGGTATCGGCACGCGCGCCGGCTACTACGACGGCATCGGCGCTGCCCGCGACATCATCCAAAACCACCTGCTCCAACTCATGGCGCTGACCGCCATGGAGGAACCCGTCCACTTCACTCCTGAGGAAATCCGCGCGGAGAAGGAAAAGGTCCTCTCGGCTGTTCGCCTGCCCGAGGACCTGGCCATCGACACCGCGCGCGGCCAGTACGCGAGCGGCTGGCAGGGCGGTGCCCAGGTGCGCGGTTACCTCGAGGAGGACGGCATCCCCGCCGACTCGACGACCGATACCTTCGCCGCGATCAAGCTCTTCGTGGACACACGCCGCTGGGCGGGCGTTCCCTTCTACCTGCGCGCCGGCAAGCGCCTCGGTAAGCGTGTCACCGAGATCGCCGTCATCTTTAAGCGCTCCGCCCACGTGCCCTTCGGCAACTCGGCCCTCAGCGAGTCTGCTCAGAACGCGCTCGTCATCCGCGTCCAACCGGATGAGGGCCTGACCCTCAAGCTTGGCGCGAAGGTCCCGGGCACCTCGATGCAGGTGCGCGACGTCACGATGGACTTCGCCTACGGCCATGCGTTCACCGAGGACTCACCCGAGGCCTACGAGCGTCTCATCCTCGACGCGCTCGTCGGGTCCGCTCCCCTGTTCCCGCATCAGCGCGAGGTCGAAGCCTCGTGGAAGATCCTCGACCCGATCCTGTCCTTCTGGGAGACCCAGGGCCAGCCCGAACCCTACGCGCCGGGCACGTGGGGTCCCCAGTCCGCGCACGACATGCTGGCCCGAGACGGCCGTTTCTGGAGGCTCCCGTGATCATCACCCTGAAGAACACCACATCCGCCGAGGTGGCGTCGCGCATCGTGGAGCTGCGCGACGAGCGTGGCGCTGCGGCCCTCAGCCGCGTCCTCACACTCCTCATCTGCGTACCCGACCTGATTGACGTCGACAATGCGATCGAAATTTCGGACGCAGTCTCGCGCGAGCACCCGTGCCGCGTCATCGTCATCGTGGAGCCCGAATCAAGTTCAGGTGACGCACGCCTGAACGCCCAGATCCGCGTCGGAGATGCGGCAGGCCTGTCGGACATCATCATCCTGGAGCCGCGCGGCGAGGCAGCATCGAACATCGATTCCCTCGTCATGCCGCTGCTCCAGTCGGATACGCCGGTCGTTACCTACTGGCCGGTGACCCCGCCGGAGAATCCGGGCGAGCACCCGTTGGGTCGCCTGGCTGCCAAGCGCATCACAGATTCGCGCGCAACGCCGTGCCCGATGGAAACGCTCTCGGCTCTGTCAGCCGTCTACACTCCCGGCGACACGGACCTGGCGTGGGCGGGCGTCACTCTGTGGCGTGCGCTGCTCGCAGCCGTCGCCGAAGACTTCGACCACCTTCCGGCGTCGATCCGCGTGGCCGGCAACGCGACGCACCCCTCCCCTTTCCTGGTGGCCGCGTGGCTCCATCACCAGCTGGGCGTGCCCGTCGAGCGCGTCGTCGACGCCTCGGCGCACACGATCACGGACATCACCTTCTTCTTCGACGACGATACAACCGTGTCCCTCTCGCGTAGCGCCACCTCCTCGGTTGCACGCCTCTCGCGCCCGGGTCTCGAGGATCGCAACGTGAACCTGGCGCGCCGCTCCGTGCAGGACTCCCTCATGGAGGACTTGCGCCGCCTCGATCCCGACGTCTACTACGGTGAGCTGCTCACGACGGAGCTGCCCCGCCTCGCAGAGTACAGGGCGGAGGGCTGACTGACATGCTCACCGTTCACACGCTCGAGGTCCGCCCGACAGTCGACACATTGAACGAGTCGGTCGGTGAGGCTTTCCTCGCGCGCCTGCGCATGCTCATCGGCGAGGCGGAGGCACCCGCACGGATCAACCTTGCTCTCTCCGGTGGCGCGGTAACGTCCTCGCTGCTTCCGTCGTTGCTTCCCCGCGTCGGCGAGGTCGATTGGTCGCGCGTGCGCGTGTGGATGGTTGACGAGCGCTACGTGCCCGCTGGAGACAAGGAGCGAAACGACGACCAGGCATGGGAGGGCTTCTTTCACGCGGCCACAGGCGTGGAGTTCATGCGCATGCCGACCTCCGATAGCTGGGCACCGGGCGGTGGATCCCTCGACGAGGCCCGTGCTGCCTTCGCTGCCACGTGGACCGACGTGATGGGTCAGCGTTCCTTCGACATCGCGCTCATCGGCATGGGTCCCGATGGGCACATCTGCTCGCTCTTCCCGGGTCGGATCGACCCCGACGAGATCAGCCCCATCCTGGCGATTCGCAACTCCCCCAAGCCTCCGCCCGAGCGCGTCACCGTCTCCATGCCGGTTATGCAGGCCTGCCCCGAGGTGTGGCTGACGACTGCTGGAGCGGCCAAGGCCTCGGCCCTCGGCGCGGCTTTCGCGGGAGCATCTGCCCTCGCCCTGCCCGTCGCGGGCATCCTCTCCCCCACGACGCGCGTCTACCTGGACGAGGCGGCAGCTTCGCAGATTGCTCTCCCATAGGGGATCTGCAGACAAATAAGGAGGCGGGATCATTGCGATCCCGCCTCTGCCATACATCGAATTGGGCGGATGCCACACCGAGAATAGACGAACAGAAAAGGAAGAAGAAAACGCGTTCAGGAACTGACGCGGCTCGCGGCGTTAAGAACAAATGAAACTGGCTCCCCACGCGATGGTGGGGAGTCAGGAAACGATATCGATCATTGACGATCAACGACCGTACTTCGCCAGCAGCGCGTAGCCGACGATGCACACCAGCCAGATGAACAGCGTCCCCATGGTGATGCGGTTCAGGTTGCGCTCAGCGACACCGGAGGAGCCGGCCGACGAGGAGATGCCGCCACCGAACATATCCGACAGACCGCCACCCTGCCCCTTGTGCATCAGGATGGTCAGGGTGAGCAGGATGCTGGTCAGGAAAATCAGCACGATCAGCACGTTGTTCAGAATGGTCACTGTGGGTCCAATTTCTATCGCGGTCACGCCCCAATTTGAGGCACATACATCATAAGTGTAACGGAGAATGACGGTGGGGCCAACCGGCACACCGGTTGACCCCACCTCACTCCCGTTAGATCCGCCTCACGTGGTGAGGATGGCGAGGAGCGTTAGCTTCTCTCAGGCGTAGAAGTTCGCCATGGCGGCGAAGGAATCGGCCTTGAGGGATGCGCCGCCGACGAGACCACCGTCAACGTCGGGCTGAGCCATGAGCTCCTTGATGTTGCCGGGCTTAGCGGAGCCGCCGTACAGAATGCGGGTCGCTTCAGCGGTCTCGGCACCAAAGTCCTCGGCCAGGGCGGCGCGGATAGCACCACACACTTCCTGGGCGTCCTCCGCAGAGGCGGTCTCGCCGGTGCCGATGGCCCAGATAGGCTCGTAGGCGATGACGATCTTGGCGACCTCTTCGGCCTTCCAGCCGGCGAGGGCGGCACGGATCTGGCCGAGCACAAACTCAACGTAGGTGCCAGCCTTGCGGACCTCGAGGGCCTCGCCGCAGCACAGGATCGGGGTCATGCCCGCGTCAAAGACCTTGCGAGCCTTCGCGCCGACGAGTTCGTCGGACTCATTGTGGTACTCGCGACGCTCCGAGTGGCCCATGACAACGTAGGTGACACCGAGCTTGCTGAGCATCTCAGTGGAGATTTCGCCGGTGTAGGCACCGTTGTCGTGGATCGACACGTCCTGCGCACCGTACTTGATGCTGAGTTCGTCGGCATCAACGATGGTCTGGACGGTGCGGATGTCGGTGAACGGCGGGATGACTAGGACCTCGCACTTGGAGTAGTCATGTCCTGCATCGGACAGTGCCATTGCCAAGCCCTGAACGAGATGGTTGGCCTCGAGGTGGTCGAGGTTCATCTTCCAGTTGCCGGCCATGAGGGGGGTACGTGCCATGAGTCAGTCCTCCAGAACTGCGATACCGGGCAGAACCTTGCCCTCGAGGAGCTCGAGGGAGGCACCACCGCCAGTGGAAATGTGGGAGAAAGTGTTCTCGTCGAAGCCGAGCAGGCGCACGGCGGCGGCGGAGTCGCCGCCACCGATGACGGAGAACATGGAGCCCTTGGACAGGGCCTCCGCGACGGCGCGGGTGCCGCCGGAAAATGCCTCGAATTCAAAGACGCCCATGGGGCCGTTCCAGGCGACGGTCTTGGCGGTGGCCAGCTTGTCGGCGAAAAGCTTCTGGGACTCGGGACCGATGTCAAGACCCATCTGATCGTCGGGAATAGCGTCGACCTTGACGACGGTCGCGGGCGCATCAGCCGAGAACTCGGGGGCAACAACAACGTCGACGGGCAGGACCAGGTCGACGCCGCGCTCAGCGGCCTCAGCAATGTAGCCCTTGACGGTGTCGATCTGATCGGACTCGAGCAGGGACTTACCAACCGAGTAGCCCTGTGCGGCCAGGAAGGTGAAGGCCATGCCGCCGCCGATGAAGAGCATGTCAGCCTTCTTCAGCAGGTTGGCGATGACGCCCAGCTTGTCGGAGACCTTGGAACCGCCGAGAACAACGCCGTAGGGGCGCTCGGGGTCGCCAGTCACCTTGGACAGAGACTCGATCTCCTTGAGAACGAGCAGGCCAGCGGCCGAGGGCAGCAGCTTAGCAATGTCGTAGACGGAGGCCTGCTTGCGGTGGACGACACCAAAGCCGTCGGAGACGAAGGCGTCACCGAGCTTGGCGTACTCACGGGCCAGTTCTTCGCGCTCCTCGTCGACCTTGGAGGTCTCGCGGGCGTCGTAGCGGACGTTCTCGAGCAGGGCGATCTCGCCCTCACCGAGGGCTGCAACGGTCGCAGCGGCAGACTCGCCGACGACGTCGGTGGCCAGGGTGACCTTCACGCCGGAGAGTTCGGCGAGGCGCTTGGCAACGGGGGCCAGCGAGAATGCGGGGTCGACCTTGCCCTTGGGGCGGCCGAGGTGGGCCAGGATGACAACCTTGGCACCGGCATCGGTCAGCGTCTTAAGGGTCGGCAGCGCCGCGCGGATGCGACCATCGTCGGTGATGACGCCGTCCTTGAGGGGAACATTGAAATCGGAACGGACCAGGACGCGCTTGCCGCGCAGGTCGCCCAGGGAGGAAATAGTCCTCATGGGGGAATCCTTTCGGTGGAAAGAAAACGAAGGTGGTGTGCGAGATGCCCGTGCACGTGCGTGCACGGGCATCTCACTGTCAGCTCATGGCTGTGTCGTCAGTGCTCTCAGGCGAGCTTGGAACCGACGAGGGCGGTGAGGCGAACGAGAGCGTTCGAGTAGCCCCACTCGTTGTCGTACCAGGACAGGACCTTGACGAGGTTGCCGATGACCTTGGTCTCGGTGGCGTCGAAGATCGAGGTGTGCGGGTCGCCCACGATGTCGGAGGAGACGATCGGATCCTCGGTGTACTTCAGAACACCCTTGAGCTCACCCTCAGCGGCGGCCTTGACGGCAGCCTTAACGGCCTCGACGGAGACCTCCTTCTTCGCGATGAAGGTGAGGTCGGTCAGGGAGCCGGTCGGGGTGGGGACGCGGACGGCGAGGCCATCGAACTTGCCGGCAAGAGCGGGCAGAACCAGGGCGACGGCCTGGGCAGCACCGGTCTTGGTGGGGATCATGTTCAGGGCCGCGGCGCGGGCGCGACGCAGATCCTTGTGGGGGGCGTCGAGGACGCGCTGGTCACCCGTGTAGGAGTGGATGGTCGTCATGATGCCGCGCTCGATGCCGAAATTCTCCTCGAGAACCTTGGCAAGGGGGGCAAGGCAGTTGGTCGTGCAGGAGGCGTTCGACACGATGTTCATCGTGGCGTTGTCGTAGTCGGCCTCGTTCACGCCCATGACGAAGGTGCCGTCGACGTTCTTCGCGGGAGCGGAGATGACGACCTTCTTGGCACCAGCCTCGATGTGAGCCTTGGCCTTCTCACCGTCGGTGAAGAAGCCGGTGGACTCAACGACAACCTCAACACCGAGCTCGCCCCAAGGCAGGTCGGCGGGGTTACGCTGAGCGAGCACCTTGATGTGCTTGCCGTCAACGACGATACCCTCGTCGTCGTAGGAGACCTCACCCTGGAAGCGGCCCGTGATCGAGTCGTACTTCAGCAGGTGAGCGAGGGTCTTGTTGTCGGTCAGGTCGTTCACGGCGACGATCTCGATGTCCGCGCCCTGCTCGAGGGCGGCGCGGAAGAAGTTACGGCCGATGCGGCCGAAGCCGTTGATGCCAACGCGGGTGGTCACTATGGTTCCTCCTGCTCGTGCCCCTTACAGGGCACGGTTTTCGATGCAACCGGGCGTGCGGGTTGCCAGCCCGGCCCGCAGGTTTCTGCGGTTCCAGCACTTCCTAATTTACACCCGAAAGCGGACTCTGTCACACCCCAATTTAGAAATTCGCACGTGGGGTAATTCTCGTTTGAACTGGGACGAACGTAACAGAGGCGAAATCTTTAGTCTTCTTCGAGCATGTCGAGGGTGAGCGCGGATTCTGTATCGGGAATACCTCGTTCGTGTGCGACCTTGTCGGCAAGGGCCAGGAGGCGGCGGATTCGCCCCGCGACAGCATCCTTGGTCAGGGGCGGATTCGTGTGCTTGCCAAGCTCCTCGAGGGAGGCCTGCTTGTACTGGAGGCGCAGGGTTCCCGCCTCGAGCAGGTGGGCGGGCACGTCATCCCCAAGAATCTCGAAGGCGCGCTCGACGCGAGCGCCGGCGGCGACGGCAGCTCGGGCGGAGCGGCGCAGGTTCGCGTCGTCGAAGTTGGCCAATCGATTGGCACTGCCTCGGGCCTCGCGACGTTCGCGGCGCTCCTGCCAGGCTTCAAAGGTCTGAGGTGCCCCCATTGCGGAAATCAGGGTTCCGATTGCGTCCGAATCGCGGACGGACACGCGGTCGGTACCGCGTACTTCCTTCGAGCGAGCAGCTGCCCCGAGCTTGCGTGCACAGCCGACCATCGCGAGAGCGACCTCTGGACCAGGGCACGTGATTTCGAGGGAAGAGGAGCGTCCGGGTTCCATGAGGGAGCCACGAGCAAGGAATGCACCACGCCAGATGGCTGCGGCTTCGGCTGTGCCCGACGCGACGAGGACGGGAGGAAGCCCGCGCACGGGTCGGCGCATGGAGTCGACCAGGCCGGTCATGCGCGCAAGCTCGTCTGCTTTGTGGACGACGCGCACGACGTAGCGCTTGCCTCGGCGCAGGGAGGAACCGGAAACGACGACGACGGAAGACTCGGCGTTATAGAGGGCCTGGAGGTAGCCCCGAAGGCGACGGGCGGCCACGGGTGAGTCGAGCTCAGCCTCGACGAGGATGCGCCCGCCCACGAGGTGGAGTCCCCCTGCGAAACGCAGCGTCGCGCTCACTTCGGCGGCTACCTCGGAAGGGGTTGTGATGATAGCGCGCGCGAGCTCGTCCTTCATGTCTGATGTCAGGGACACTGATTCTCCCAGCGATGTGATGTCGTTTGTCAGCGGGCAACAGCTTCTAAGGTAACCACGTTTCGGCCTGGCCGACCTCACCGAGGAAGCCGTCGAACGCATCACGCAGCGCTGCGGCGAGGCGCAGGGGGTCGTGGTGCGGGGCACCGTCACCGGTGCGCACCTGGCGCAGGAGCACGCGGGCACCCAACTCCTCGGAGGCAACGATCAGGTCGTCAATGTCGTCACAGGCGGTGGGGTCGGCGACGACGACGTCGAGTTTGAGGGCAGGCGCGTATTCGCGCAGAACACGCACGTGGTCTGCTGTGGACATGGTGTCGGTTTCGCCGCGCTGGCGGGCGAGATTGAGCACGAGCGCGCGGTGTGCGTCGGTCGTGGCCAGAGCTCGGTTAATCTCGGGGACAAGCAGATGCGGGATAACGGAGGTGTACCAGGAGCCGGGACCCAAGACGACCCAGTCGGCCTCGGAGATGGCGTCGACGACGGCGGCGGGAACCTCGGGAGCCTCGGGGGTGATACGCACATGCTCAACGGTGCCCGGCGCGATGGCGACCTTGCACTGGCCGGAAACGACGTAGCAGCGTCCGCCGTCATTCATGTCGGCTTCAATATCGATGGGGGTGGTCGCCATGGGCAGGACACGACCTTGCGCGCCAAGCAGGCGCCCGACCCAGTCGAGTCCTTCAACCGGGTCGTCGAGGAGCTGCCAGAGTCCAGAGATGATCAGATTACCGAGCGCGTGTCCATTGAGGGGACCGGTCGTGTCCAGGCGCAGCTGCATGACGTCGCGCCAGGTGAGTCCCCATTCGGATTCTTCACAGAGGGAGGCCAAGGCCATGCGCAGGTCGCCCGGGGGCAGGATCGCCATTTCCTGGCGGAGGCGACCGGAACTGCCGCCGTCGTCGGCGACGGTGACGACAGCCGTCAGGGCGCGGGTGATATGTCGGAGGGCCCTCAGGGTGGCGGACAGGCCGTGTCCGCCACCGAGGGCGACGATGGACTGGCCGGATTCTCCTCGTTGAACCCAGCCAGCAGCATCAAGATAGGGCATTACTCTCTCCCAATGTCGCGGTGCATGACGCGCACCGAATGTCCATGCTCGCGCAGGCGCTTGGCGATGGCCTCGGCGCAGGCAACGGAGCGGTGCTTTCCGCCCGTGCATCCGATGGCAATCGTGACGAATGGCTTCAATTCTGCCAGATAGCCGACGAGCATGGGGGCCAAAAGATCCGCATAGCCCAGAGCGAAATCGCGTGCGCCGGGCTGGGAGAGAACGTAGTCGGCCACGGCCTGGTCTTTTCCAGTGAGATGACGCAGTTCATCAACCCAGTAGGGGTTCTTCAGGAAGCGCACGTCGACGACGTGATCGGCGTCGAGGGGCAGGCCGTGCTTGAATCCGAAGGATTCGACGGCGACCTGGAGGGGGCGTTGCTCCCCCGCCACGATGTCGCGGATGCGGCGCGTGAGATCGTGGACGCTCATGTCGGAGGTGTCGATGACCTCGTCGGCTGCGCGGCGCAGGGGCGCGAGGAGGCGCTTTTCGGCCTTGATGCCATCCATGAGGGTGCCGGCACCCTGGAGGGGATGGGGTCGTCGATTGGATTCGTAGCGGCGCACAAGGGTTTCGGGACTGGCCTCAAGGAAAATGACGCGGTAGACAATGCCCGCGCCCTTGAGCTTTTCGAGAGTGACGTCCAGGGTGCGGAAGAAGGTACGCGAGCGCACGTCGACACCGACGGCCAGGCGGTGCACGCCGGCTGCGGGGTCGTTCGACATCATGCCGACCAGCGCGGGAAGCATCGTCGGGGGCAGGTTGTCAACGACGTACCAGTCGAGGTCTTCTAGGGCACGGGCGGCACCGGTTCGTCCGGCACCCGAGTAGCCGGTGATGATGAGGACTTCGTTGGATGCGCGGGGTTCGAAGCGCGTACGGGCGGCGTCACGCACGGGGATGCCCTCGGGGAAGGTGCGCGGGTTCTCCTCCCTCGTGGACGAGGCCGTGGCGTCGGTCGGTCGGGGCGCGCCGCCTGGTGCGTGGTCGGTCATGATGTCCTCCTTGGGAGTGCGGTGAGTGCGTGGGGATATCTGATTAGCTGGGGTTCTGTGCGTCGTCAATGGTGATGGCCGCCGCTGCGCGGCGGGCGATGACACGCGATTCCTTGGGCGTCGTGGCGGTGGCTGCGACGACGCCAACGCGGCGGCCAGAACGGCTGATCGGCTTGCCGAAGATACGAACGATGTCAGCGGTAGCCAGGGCTGTGGCGACGCCGCTGTAGGCAGGGGTGTCAATCGCGCGGGTGGACTTGATGACAGCGGAAGCACCCGGAGAGGCCAGCGCGGTGGAGGTGGGCAGGCCGAGGAACGCACGCGCGTGCAATTCAAATTCGGACTGTGCTTGCGTCGCCATGGTGACCATGCCCGTGTCGTGGGGACGCGGAGAGAGTTCGGAGAACCACACGTCGTCGCCACGCACGAAGAATTCGACGCCGAAAAGTCCCAGGCAGGGGCCGTTACCGGCCTGCGCGAGCGCATCGGTGACGGCCTTGGCCATTGTGCGGGCGCGTTCCAGGGCGGACCCGTTCATGGCCATGGGCTGCCAGGATTCGACGTAGTCGCCACCTTCCTGGCGGTGCCCGATAGGCGCACAGAAGCTCGTCGTGACCGTGCCCGATGCGGCGTCCCAGGAGCGCACGGTCAGCAGGGTGATCTCGTAGTCGAAGTCGATGCCTTCCTCGACGATGACGACACCCGTAGCCGCACGCGCGTCCTGCTCGGCGTGAGTCCACGCGGACATTGCCTGCTCGGGGCCGGTCACGCGGGACTGGCCATGCCCGGAGGAGGACATCGTTGGCTTGACGAAAGCTGGGTAGCCGATCTCGTCGAGTGCGGCGGCCAGCTCAGCTGCGCTGTGCGCGAAGCGGAAAGCCGAGGTGCGCACGCCGGGCAGGGACGCGGCGAGGGTGCGGATGCGCTGGCGGTCCATCGTGGCCTGGACGGCAAAGGCGTTGGGGACGACGCGCACACCGCGTTCCTCCGAGGCGCTCAAGCAGTCAGTGGCAATGGCCTCTACCTCGGGGACAATGAGGTCGACGTCACTCTCGTCTAGAACGGCACTCAGGGCAGCCGGATCACTCATGTCGAAGACGCGTGACTGGTCCGCGACCTGCATCGCGGGGGCGTTGCCATAGGAGTCGCACGCGATGACGGTGCACCCGTAGCGTTGCAGAGCGATCGTCACCTCCTTGCCGAGTTCGCCAGAACCCAGCAGCAGCACGCGCGCCGGCAGCGGCACGGGAAGCATCAGTGTCATGGTGTGTCCTCCCTCGACGATGCGACTAGCCTATCGCGGATCGTGGCCGCGAGGGCGGGCCCCACGCCCTTGACCTCGGTAATCTGCTCGACGGAAGCCTCCCGGATCCGCTTGATAGAACCGAAATGCTTGAGCAGCGCGGCTTGGCGCGTGGGTCCAAGCCCTGGGATGGAATCGAGGACCGAGCGACGCTGGGCCTTCGAGCGGCGCTTGCGATGCTTCGTGATCGCGAAACGATGTGACTCGTCGCGCAGGTACTGCAGGAGGTAGAGAGCCTCAGAGGTGCGCGGCAGAATGAGCGGGAACTCATCACCTGGGATCCATACCTCTTCCAGGCGCTTGGCCAGGCCGACGACGGGCACGTCCGCGCCCACCGCGTCCAGGGCGGCTTGCGCGGCATTCACCTGAGGCAGGCCGCCGTCCACAACGACCAAGTCAGGTCGGTAGGAGAAGCGTTTGGGGCGTCCCGTCGTCGCATCGATCGGGCCAGAGGCGTAGGCGACGCCATCCTCATCTTCCCCATCAACACCGGCTTCCTCAGCGAGGAGGCGAGAGAAGCGGCGGGTGAGGACCTCGTTCATCGCGCTCGTATCATCGGGGGTTCCGTTGCCGTCCTCGCCGCGGATGTTGTAGGTGCGATAGGCGTCCTTACGTGGCATACCATCCTCGAAGACGACCATCGAGGCGACCTGGTTTTCTCCACCCGTGTGCGAGACGTCGTAGCATTCGATGCGCAGGGGCGCGCTGGGCAGGTCGAGGTTCTCCGCGAGCTGCTCCAGCGCCTTCGAACGCGCCGTAATGTCACCCGCACGCTTCGTGCGATGCAGGGCGAGGGCTTGCCGGGCGTTCTCCGTCACCGTCTCCATGAGTTGAGCCTTCGGACCACGCTTGGGCACGTGCACAGACACGGATGCACCGCGCGCCTGCCCCAGCCAGCTCGCAATCGTCTCCTGATCCTCGGGCGCGACAGAAACCAGCACTTCGCGTGGAATCGCCGAGGTGGGAGTGTGCGCAACGTCGTCCACGCTCACGGCCGCCACCTTCATGCCTTTCCCAGCCCCGGCCTCGTCCGGTGAAGCAGACGAATACACCTGCTCGAGGAGGCGCGACATGAGGGCAGCATCGTCTGCGCCGTCGACACGCTCGATGACCCAGCCGCGCGTTCCTCGAATGCGCCCGCCGCGCACATGAAAAACATGAACGGCAGCGTCGAGGTCGTCGCTGACGAGCGCGAATGCATCCGCGTCCGCCCCGTCATCGAGCACCACAGCGTTACGCTCCAGCACCGTGCGCAACGCCAGGACGTCGTCACGCAGCTTCGCCGCACGCTCGAAATTCAGCTCCGCCGAGGCCTGGCGCATCTGCGCCTCCAGGTCGCGAATCACCGGCCCGGTGCGCCCCTCCATGAACTGACACAGTCCCTCAGCAAGCGCGCGATGCTCCTCCATCGACACGCGTCCCACGCACGGGGCCGCACACTTGTCGATATAGCCGAGCAGGCAGGGCCGTCCCTGCGCCTTCGCGCGCTGAAACACACCCGCCGAACACGAGCGCATCGGGAAGACGCGCAACAGCTGATCGATCGTCTCGCGAATCGCCCACACTTGCGTGTACGGACCGAAATACCGCGAGCCCGCCCGCTTACGCTCGCGGGTCACCTGCACGCGGGGGAAACGCTCCCCCATCGACACCGCCAGGTACGGGTAGGACTTGTCGTCCTTAAACATGACGTTGAAGCGCGGATTGAACTCCTTAATCCACGTGAACTCCAGGGTCAGGGCCTCCACCTCGGAACGCACGACGGTCCACTGAACGGCGCTCGCGGTCGTCACCATTTGCTGGGTGCGCGGATGCAGATTCGCCAGGTCCTGGAAGTAGTTAGTGAGACGATTGCGCAGGTTTTTGGCCTTGCCGACGTAGATGACGCGGCCCTGCGGGTCTGAGAATCGGTAGACGCCCGGCGAGGTCGGGATGTCTCCCGTGCGGGGTCGGTACGTCGAAGGATCTGCCACGCTCCCAGGGTACGAGGCCGGGGCTGGGAGCGCCCGTCACCCACCTCGGGCGTGCTCTATGTCATGAAACATTTGAATAATGAAACCAATACGCGCAGGCGGCACCTGTAGGCATATACTGGACTTGGTTACGAATTGACCGATTCTTGACCTTTGAGTACAGCTCTCCCACAAAGAAGGACGTTCATGTTCACCTCCACCCAAGAGGTCGCAGACTTTATCTCCGAGCAGAACATTGAACTCGTCGACGTGCGCTTCTGCGACGTCCCCGGGGTTCAGCAGCACTTCACGATCCCCGTGAGCGAATTCCTGGACGCCGCTTTGTCGGACGGACTCATGTTCGACGGCTCCTCGGTGCGCGGATTCACCGCCATCCACGAGTCCGACATGAAGCTCATCCCGGACATCTCCTCCGCCTTCGTCGACCCGTTCCGTGACCGTAAGACCCTGGTCGTCAACTTTTCAATCGTCGACCCCTTCACTGACGAACCTTTCTCGCGCGATCCGCGCCAGGTGGCCGCCAAGGCCGAGGCCTACCTGCGCTCGACCGGCATCGCGGACGAATGCTTCATCGGTGCCGAGGCCGAGTTCTACCTCTTCGATGACGTGCGCTACCAGGTCACCCCGCACAACACGTTCTTCTCCGTCGACTCCCCCGAGGCCTACTGGAACACCGGTCGCGCAGAAGAGGGCGGCAACATGGGTTACAAGGTGCCCATCAAGGGCGGCTACTTCCCCGTCTCCCCCGCCGACAAGTACGCGGATGTGCGCGACGAGATGAGCCGCCTCCTCGAGCAGGTCGGCCTGACGATCGAGCGCGCCCACCACGAGGTCGGCTCGGGTGGTCAGCAGGAGATCAACTACCGCTTCGCGACTCTGCAGACCGCGGCCGACGACATGATGAAGTTCAAGTACGTCATTAAGAACGCGGCCCTCGAGTTCGGCCATTCCGCGACCTTCATGCCTAAGCCCCTGTTCGGCGACAACGGCTCGGGCATGCACACGCACATGTCTCTATGGAAGAACGGCGAGCCCCTCTTCTACGACGAGCGTGGCTACGGCTCCCTGTCCGACACAGCCCGCTGGTTCATCGGCGGCCTACTGGAGCATGCGCCCGCACTGCTCGCCTTCACGAACCCGTCGGTGAACTCCTTCCGCCGACTGGTGCCCGGCTTCGAGGCCCCGATCAACCTCGTGTACTCGGCGCGCAACCGCTCCGCATGCATCCGTATCCCCGTGACGGGCACGTCCCCGAAGGCCAAGCGCGTGGAGTACCGCGTGCCGGACCCGAGCGCGAACCCCTACCTGGCGTTCTCCGCGTGCCTCATGGCGGGCATCGACGGCATCAAGCGCCGCATCGAGCCTGCAGCTCCCATTGACAAAGATCTCTACGAGCTGCCCCCGACCGAGTATCAGGACATCGCAAAGCTACCCAGCTCGCTCGAGGCCGCCCTGGACGCGCTGCGCGAGGACCACGAGTTCCTCACCGAGGGCGACGTCTTCACCCAGGATCTCATCGACACCTGGCTGGACTACAAGGAAGCCAACGAGGTCGCCCCGATGCGCGCCTACGTGCACCCCTACGAGTACCAGATGTACTACGACCTGTGATCTAATCGTCACTTGAGCGGCCCCTGCCCCATTTTTGGCGCAGGGGCCGCTCGTTACCCGATAGACTCACCTCTAGACCTATTGTTCAGTCTTTGAACCGACATCCGGAGGACACGATGAAGCGCATGCGCGACGGCTCCTACACGATTAAACCGGCCTACAAGGTCGGAAAACACGACATCATCCCCGACATGCTGGCCAATCGGGCCATCAAGTTCCCACATCAGGTCGTCGTTGAGCAGCGCTCCTCCGTCGGCGCCACGCGTTCCCTCACTGCAGGCGAGCTCCAACGCCAGGTCGAATACACCGCCTGCGGCCTCATTGGCCTCGGCGTCAAGTCAGGTCACGCGGTCGCAATCCTGGCCCCAACCTCGTACGAATGGCTCCTCCTCGATCTCGCCCTCCTTTCGATCGGCGCGATCACTGTGCCGATCTATGAGTCCGACTCCGCATCCCAGATCGAGCACATCCTCACCGACGCCCACGTGACCCGCGTCTTCACGGCCACCACCCAGCAAGCCGAACTCGTGCGCTCGGTCCGCCCCTCATTCACCCTCGCCGTCGACTCCTTCGACCAGGGAGCCATTCGTAAGATCGCGCGCGCCGCAACCGATGTGACCATCAAGGACGTCGAGAAGCGCCGTGCCGCCGTGTCTTCCTCCGACATCGCGACCATCATCTACACGTCCGGCACGACCGGGAACCCCAAGGGCGTGGCTCGCACCCACGCGTACTTCTTTGCGTCCATGGAGGGGGCACGCCAGGTGCTCGGCGATGTCATCGACTCTCCCGAGACCCGGCTCCTGCTCTTCCTGCCCGTCGCACACGTGCTCGCCCGCCTTGTCATGTACGTCATCCTCTCCGGTCAAGGCGTGCTCGGTTTCTCCCCCAACATCAAGAACCTGCTGCCAGACATCAAGGCTTTCAAGCCCTCCGTGCTCCTCGTCGTGCCGCGCGTCCTGGAGAAGGTCTACAACGCGGCCTCCTCCAAGGCGGGCGGCGGCATCAAGGGTCGCATGTTCGCGTGGAGCGCCAAGCAGGCCCGCGCCTATTCTCTCGCTTCGGAGAAGACGTTTGGCCCAGGTCCCTTCAAGAAAATCCGCCACGGCATCGCCGACGCGCTCGTCTTGAAGAAGATCCGCTCGATCCTCGGCCCTAACCTGCGCTACATCGTCTCCGGCGGCGCCCCTCTGGCCACCGATCTCGCCCACTTCTACGCGGGCATGGGCATCACGCTGATCCAGGGCTACGGCCTGAGCGAGACGACCGGCCCGATCGCCGTCCAGCACATCGGCAAAAACCCCGTCGGCGGCGTTGGCCTGCCCCTGCCCGGTAACTTCATCAAGATCGCCAAGGACGGCGAAATCCTCGTGCGTGGCCAGTCCGTCATGCCCGGCTACTACCACCTGCCCGAGCAGACCGCCGAGGTTATGCCCGACGGCAAGTGGTTCCACACGGGTGACCTGGGTTCGATCGACCGCAAGGGCCAGCTGACCATCACGGGCCGCAAGAAGGAACTCATCGTGACGGCGGGCGGCAAGAACGTCTCCCCCGAGGTCCTCGAGGATTCTCTGGCCACTCATCCCCTCATCGCCAACGTCATCGTGGTGGGCGACCAGCGCCCCTTCGTCGGCGCCCTCTTCACCCTCGACGCTGACATGCTGCCCGACTGGCTGGCCAAGCACGGCCTGCCGCAGTGCTCGCCCACCGAGGCCGCCGAGCTGCCGGCGGTCCGTGAGTCCCTAGAGAAGGCCGTCGAGCGCGCCAACAAGGCCGTCTCCCGCGCCGAATCGATCCGCAAGTTCCGCATCATCGACGCCACCTTCACCGTTGAAAACGGCTACGTCACACCGTCGATGAAGCTGCGCCGCCGCAAGGTGCTGGCCGACTACGCCTACGAGGTCGACGCCCTCTACGGCGGCCCCGTCTCCGCGCAGCCTGCGAAGAAGCGTGGCTTCTTCGCTCGCTTCACAAAGAACTGATCCCCTACACAAGCGGCATACATTCATCCCACGAAAGGACCGCAATGACGGTACGTAGGCTCGCCGATGGCTCATGGGAGTCGATTGCGACGCGAGAAGCCACCGAGGATATGAACCTCCCGAAGATGCTGCACCAGCGCGTGGAGCGTCACCCCGGCCAGTTCGCGATCGAGCGTCGCTCGAACGTGGGTGCCTGGCGCAAGGTGACGATGGAGAGCTTCCTGGCGGAAGTGGATTCCATCGCGCGTGGCTTCATCGGCATCGGCCTCGAGCCGGGTGACCACCTCGCGATTTTGGCTCCCACCTCCTACGAGTGGGCCCTCATCGACGTGGCTGCCTTGTCCTGCGGTGCGATCACCGTGCCGATCTACGAGACGGACTCGGCCCAGCAGATCGCGCACATCCTGGCCGACGCAGACGTGCGCATCGTCATCACGGCGACCACGCAGCAGGCCGAGCTGGTGGAGTCCGTGCGCACGGAGGGGGTCCGCTATGTCCTCTCCCTTGATCGGGGTGCCGAGCGTGTCCTGACGAGTGCCGGGCGGGGCGTGAGCGTCGAACAGGTGCGCGAGCGTACCGACGCTGTCATGCTCAGCGACGAGGCGACGATCATCTACACGTCGGGGACGACCGGCATACCCAAGGGTGTGGTCCTCACGCATGGGAACTTTATTTCACCGATGCTGCAGGCTTACGACTTCCTGCCTGTCCTCATCAACGACCCGAAGTCACGCTCCCTGCTCTTCCTGCCGGTCGCCCACGTGCTCGCTCGATTCGTCATGTACTGCCTGCTCGCAGGCCAGGGTATTACCGCGTTCTCTCCGGACACCCGCAACCTGGTCGACGACATCGCGACGTTCAAGCCGACGATGCTTCTTGTCGTTCCGCGCGTCATGGAGAAGGTCTACAACGCGGCCGCAGCTAAGGCGGGCGGCGGCATGAAGGGCCGTATGTTTGCTTGGGCTGCCAAGCAGGCGCGAGCCCTGTCCAAGGCCACCGCCTACGTGGAATCTCCTCTGCCCGAGTCGGCGGTCGCCGGACCCGGTCCGGACACGACGCCCATCCCGGATGCCTCAGCGATGCCCTCCCCCGGTCCTTCTGCTGCTCTCAAGCTGCGCGGCCGCATCGCCGATGCCCTCGTTCTGTCGAAGGTTCGGGCGATCCTCGGCCCGAACCTGCACACGATCATCTCGGGTGGCGCTCCTCTGGCTCTCGACCTGGCGAACTTCTATCGTGGCCTGGGCATCACCCTCCTGCAGGGCTACGGCCTGTCCGAGACAACCGGCCCAATTTCCGTGGAGACGCCGCAGGACTTCCCGCCGGACTCGGTGGGCTTCCCCTGGCCGGGCAACCAGATGATGATCGCCCCTGACGGTGAGCTCCTCGTGCGCGGCATCTCCGTGTCGAAGGGATACCATAACCTGCCCGAGGCCACGGCTGAGGCCTTCGTCGACGGCTGGTTGAAGACCGGTGACCTCGCCTCCATCGACGACCGTGGCCACCTGCGCATCACGGGACGCAAGAAAGAACTCATCGTCACCGCGGGCGGCAAGAACGTGTCCCCCGAGATCCTCGAAGAGTCTCTCTCGACGCACCCGCTCATCGCGAACATCGTCGTCGTCGGTGACAACCGCCCCTACATTGGCGCGCTCATCGCCCTCGACACGGAAATGCTGCCCGAGTGGCTGGCCACTCACGGTCTGCCCGTCATGGACGCGGCGCAGGCGGCGAACCTGCCCGAGGTGCGCGACTCGCTCGAGAAGGCGATCGCCCGCGCCAACAAGGCGGTGTCGCGCGCCGAGTCGATCCGCCGCTACCGCATCGTCAACGCTGCTTTCACCGTCGAGAACGGCTACATGACGCCCTCCCTCAAGCTCAAGCGCCGATGCGTCCTGGCTGACTACGCGGACGAGGTCGATGCTCTCTATGCGTCCGGCGAGACCGCGAAGACCCAGAAAAACCAGGAGTAGCCCGGCCAGCTGCCCGGGAGTACCTACTGTGCGACTCGGCCCCGGCCTCGTCACTATGAACGAGGCCGGGGCCGAGTCGCGCGCGAAAGCTCCCCTAGTCGGCGGTGTTGCGGCCCACGACGAAGGCACCGAACAACGCGAGGAGGACCGCCACACCCATGACGGGCAGCGGAATCCAGAACAGCGTGCGCCGGGTAATCTCCAGAGCGGCCGAGACGAGAATACCGACAAGCAGGAAGGTATGGAAGGCACGAGACCACAGGAAGCCATCGCTGTCACCACTCCATAGCATAAACAGCGACATGATCACGCATACAGCGACGACCGCATAGATCGCGATGACCATGCCCAGCTGCCACACGTGACGGGCCTCCGCCTGGCCGAGCACGCACAGGCTCAGGTTGCCCAGGCCGGCGACAAACCCGCAGGACAAGCCGTAGACGCGGCTGCACCCGGTCGAGCGGGCCGCGAGCGCCTTAAGCGTGAGAGAGCCGGCCACGACCATGAGGGCAATCACCAGCAGGTGAACCCAGGAGGGCCAGTAGTAGGCGAAGCCGTACAAACCGTAAGCGGGGAGCATGAGGCTCATCCTAGCGGTTCCTACGACTCAGCGGCATCACGCTGAGCTTCCTTCGCGAGGACCTCCGCCAGGTACTGGCCCGTGAATGATTCCTCTACGGCTGCAACCTGTTCGGGTGTTCCCTCGGCGACGACCATGCCGCCGCCCGCGCCGCCCTCCGGACCCATGTCGATGATCCAGTCGGCGCTCTTGATGACGTCCAGGTTGTGCTCGATGACGATGACTGTGTTGCCCTTGTCGGCAAGGGACTGCAGCACGAGAAGGAGCTTGCGGATGTCCTCGGAGTGCAGGCCGGTCGTGGGCTCATCGAGCACGTACACCGTGCGTCCCGTCGAGCGTCGCTGCAGCTCGGACGCCAGCTTGACGCGCTGGGCCTCGCCGCCCGACAGGGTCGTGGCGCTCTGGCCGAGGCGCACGTAGCCCAGGCCCACCTCGACGAGCGTGTTGAGGTGGCGGGCGATGCGCGAGATCGGCGCGAAAAACTGTGCGGCCTCCGCGATCGGCATGTCGAGCACGTCCGCGACCGTCTTGCCCTTGTACTCGACCTCCAGGGTTTCGCGGTTGTAGCGAGCACCGTGGCAGACCTCGCAGGGCACGTACACGTCGGGCAGGAAGTTCATCTCGATCTTCAGCGTGCCGTCGCCCTTACAGGACTCACAGCGTCCACCCTTCACATTGAAGGAGAAGCGTCCCGGACCGTAGCCACGCACCTTCGCCTCCTGCGTTTCGGCAAAAAGCTTGCGGATCTGATCCCACACGCCCGTGTAGGTCGCCGGATTCGAGCGCGGCGTACGGCCGATCGGGCTCTGGTCCACGTGCACGACCTTGTCGAGCTGTTCGATGCCCGTGATCGTACGGTGGCGGCCGGGCACCATGCGCGCGCCGTTGAGGCGCGATGCCAGCGTGCGGTAGAGGATGCCATTCACCAGCGTCGACTTGCCCGAGCCAGACACGCCGGTGACGGCAGTGAACACGCCGAGCGGGAACGACACATCGATGTTCTTTAGGTTGTTTTCGCGCGCACCCTTGACCGTGACGACGCGCTTCTTATCGACCGGGCGTCGCGTCGGCGGCAGAAGAATACGGCGCTTGCCCGACAGGTACTGTCCGGTGAGCGACTTGCGGTTCTTCAGGAGCTCGGAGAGCGGACCCGAGTGAACCACCCAGCCACCCGTCTCACCCGCGCCAGGCCCAATGTCGACGATCCAGTCGGCCGCCTCCATTGTCTCCTCGTCGTGCTCGACAACGATGAGCGTGTTGCCCAGGTCCCGCAGGCGCTCCAAGGTCGCGATGAGCTTGCGGTTGTCGCGCTGGTGCAGACCAATCGAGGGCTCGTCCAGAACATAGAGGACACCGACGAGGCCGGAGCCGATCTGCGTGGCCAGGCGGATACGCTGTGCCTCGCCTCCCGACAGTGTGCCCGCACCGCGAGAGAGCGTCAGGTAGGTCAGGCCCACGTCAACGAGGAAGGCCAGGCGTGCCTCGATCTCGGTGAGGATGGGTGCCGCGATAGCGCGCGCACGCTGCTCGAGTTCGACGGTCGCGAGGAACTCACGTGCCTCCGAGATGGACATGTCGGACAGCTCGGCGATCGACTTATCGCCAATACGCACTGCCAAGACCTCCGGCTTCAGGCGCGCGCCCTCGCACGTCGGGCACGGAATCTCACGCATATAAGAGTCGAGCTTCTCGGACACAGCCGCAGACTCGGTCTCCTCACGCTTACGCTCAATGTAGTTGACCGCGCCCTCGAAGCCCGTCGTGTAAGAGCGCTCGCGGCCCCAGCGGTTACGGAACTTGACGGTGACCTCGTAGTCCTTGCCATACAGGACGGCGTTCTTGACCTTCTTGGGTAGGTTCTTCCAGGGCGTGCCCATCGCGAAGCCGAGTTCCTTGGATAGGGATTCGAGGAGTTTCTTGTGGTACTTGAAGTTCGAGTTCCAAGGGATGACGGCACCGTCGGCGAGCGAGAGTTCCTCATCGGGGACGACCAGCTCAGGGTCCACCTCCTGGCGGAAGCCAAGTCCCGCGCAGTCCGGGCACGCACCGTAGGGCGCGTTGAAGGAGAAGGTGCGGGGCTCGATCTCGTCGAGGGTCAGTGGGTGGTCGTTGGGGCAGGCGCGCTTCTCGGAGAAACGGCGGCGGCGCTCCGGGTCGTTTTCGTCCAAGTCAACGCAGTCGATGACGACGAGACCATCGGACAGGCGCAACGCGGTCTCGACCGAGTCGGTGAGGCGCTGGCGCATACCGTCGCGGACGACAAGGCGGTCGATCACAACCTCAATCGTGTGCGTGAGCTTCTTCTCCAGCTTGGGGGCGTTCTCGAGACGCACGGCCTCGCCGTCGATGATCGCGCGCGTGTAGCCCTCGGAGCGCAGCTCGTCAATAAGGTCCTGGTACTCGCCCTTACGGCCGCGCACGACCGGGGAGAGGACCTGGAAGCGCGTGCCCTCGTCCATCGTGCGCACGCGGTCGACGATCTGCTGGGGTGTCTGTGCCTGGATGCGCGCCCCGCACTCGGGGCAGTGCGCGACGCCGGCACGCGC
>NZ_CAJPJE010000020.1:0-35457 GCF_905369875.1 Actinomyces sp. ICM47 | reverse complement strand
CAACGGACGCCTCGAACACCTACGCGGCATCGCCCAAGGATTCGTCAACCACCGAAACTACCGCCTACGCTGCCTCCTCCACTCCGGCGGATTCCAACACCTCCTACACCCTTAAATGCGAAGAGCCACTAAAGCTCAGAACAATCCTCGCAAGCTGCCCGAATGACGCACCGAAGTTCAAGACAGTCCGCGCACGCTGCGCGAATCCCGCCACGGCCTCGTACCCGCCCTGGAAGCCGTGACAGGAGCGCATGCATGTGGAGCGGAACCCACCCCACACACGACGGGCCCGCACCCCGCACGCAAGGCCAGCACCGCATACGACAAGGCCCGTACCCCAGGAGGAATCCTGTCGGTGCGGGTCCTGATCGTTGGGTGAGTCGGACTATTTCTTAGTGGAGGGCGACGGGCTGGGCGTCGAGAATATGGAACCCTTCGAGACCTTGAGCTTCACAGTCGAGTTCTTGTCCACCTTCGAACCTACGCCGGGTTCAACGGCGGTAACCTGGCCGGCGGGCTGGGTACCGGTGACTTCCTCGACGGTCACGGTCAGGCCCAGGGCCTTGAGCTGCGCCTCAGCGTCCTCGCGGCCGATGCCGACGACGGAGGGGATCTCCACCTGTGCGGGCTTGCCACTGGACACGGACACGGCGATGCTGGTGCCCTTCTTGACCGTGGAGTCGCTATCGGGATCCTGCGCGACGATACGGTCCTTCTCCTTGTCGGAGTCGACGGTCGACACGTTGCCGAGTTCCAGGCCGACTGCCTTGAGGGCGCTGCGCGCCTGGTCCTGGCTCATACCCGACAGGTCGGGGACCTCAACCTGGTTGGAGCCGGAGGACAGGTAGGCGGTGATCGTCTGGCCGGTCTTGACCTTCGAGCCGGGGGAGGGGTTGGTCTGCGCGACCTTGCCCTCGGGCACGGTGTCGGAAGCGACCTTACTGGAGTTGACATCCCACTTCAGGCCCAGCGCCTCGACGGCCTTACGGGCGTCGTCGGGACTCATACCGACCAGGTTGTCGGGCAGGGTGACCGAGTCGGGGCCGGATGAGATAGTGACGCGCACGGTGGCGCCCTTCTCGGCCTGGGTGCCGCCTGCGGGGTCGGTTGAGGCGACCGAGTCCTTGTCGACGGTATCGGAGGCGACCTTGTCGGGGTTGAGTTCCCAAGTCAGGCCGGCGGCTTCGATCTGGGACTTTGCGTCTGCTTGAGACAGTCCAACGACGTTGGGGACGGCGACGGTCTCCGGCTCAGCGGCGCTGCGGCTCAGCGCCCAGACGCTGCCGCCGATGAGGAGCAGCGCGATGGCGACGAGGGTCGCGATGATCGCGGTGCGGCGCTTGCGGGCAGCGGCATCATTACTCGTCCTATCGTCGTCGGAGGAGACGGCGGGCAGCGACGTTGACGTCGATGTCGAGGGGGTCCCTGCCGCGGACGTGCTCACCCTGGAGGTGGTCGTCGGTGCTGCGGCGCGCGCACCGACGAGACCGGCTGCGGGCAGCACCTCGGTCGCCCACGAGTCGGCAGGCGGGGCACCCACGTCCATGCCGCGTGCAACGCGCTGCAGGTCCGAGAGCATCGCGGTGGCGCTCGAGTAGCGGTCGTCGCGGTTCTTCGCGAGCGCCTTGAGGACTACTCGGTCCAGGGAATCCGGGATGTCGGACAGGATCGACGAGGGGGTGGGCGGGATCTGCTCGACGTGCTGGTAGGCGACGGCGACGGCCGAGTCGCCCTTGAAGGGCGGGCGGCCCGTCAGCAGCTCGAAGAGCACGACGCCCGTCGAGTACAGGTCGGAGCGCTCGTCCACGGTCTCGCCGCGCGCCTGCTCGGGGGAGAGGTACTGCGCGGTGCCGACGACGGCATTCGTCTGCGTCATGGTGGCCTGTGAGTCGGTCAGGGCACGGGCGATGCCGAAGTCCATGACCTTGACCTTGCCGTCCGACGTCAACATGATATTGCCCGGCTTGATGTCGCGATGCACCAGGTGGTTGTCGTGCGAGTACTGCAGGGCGGACAGGACGCCCGATACGATCTCGATGGCTTCGTTGATCGGGACGGCTGTGCCGTCGGCGATCAGCTCCTTGACGGTGTGCCCCTCGACGTACTCCATGACGATGTAGGGGATCGCGATGGACCGGTTGGTCGCGTCCGAGACGATTTCTTCACCGGTGTCGTAAACGGCGACGATGTTTGGGTGATTCAGCGACGCTGCCGACTGAGCCTCGCGGCGGAACCGCGCCTGGAAGATCGAGTCCAACGCCAGGTCGCGTCGTAGCATCTTGATGGCGACGACGCGCGACAGGCGAGTGTCGAAGCCCAGGTGGACTTCGGCCATTCCGCCTCGCCCGATGAGCGAGCGGACCTCATATCGGCCAGCTAGACGGTGGGCCATGGGCTGTGCCATGTCCTAACCTCCTCGGTGATGGTTGCCCCCGCGTTGCTTGGGATGAGGGAGCTCAGCATGGATTTGATCGTAAAGGCTGCAAGTACGGTCAGCGCAATCACGATGAGTACGATGACCGCAATGCGGATTAATTTCTTAGATGTAGGGACGGGCGGGGCAACGACGCTGCGAGAGTAGGCGGTCTTCGCTGCCGGGCGCTTGTGCTCGGTGGTCCGGGCGTCGAGTTTGTGCCAGTGTGGGCCGCGCGAGTCTTTCTTGGGCTTGGACTCGTACACGGAGCGGCGTGGGCGCGTGGACGCATTCTTGTTTTTCTTGTCCTTGCCGCGGGGTTGGGGAACGGTCCCGAAGACGCGCGGCGTGGAGCTGGTGGTCGTCGTGGTCTTCGACGAGGCCTTGGTGGGCTTTGCGCGCTCGTCCTTGACGTCGCGGGACGGCTGGGGGTCGGGCGTGGAGGAGGAACGCGCGGACTCGCGCTGAGCCTGCTCGGCTTCGCGCCGTTGGCGGGCCTCGCGGCGTTGGCGCGCTTCGCGGGCTTCACGTAGCTCACGCTGGCGGGCCTCTTCTTCGCGGGCGACCTGGGCGCGACGATGTGCTTCGGCGGCGTCCTCGGCCTGGCGGTCTTGTGCCCGCTGGCGCAGGCGCTCGTTGAGGGCTGCGCGTCGTTCGGCTTCCGTGGGCGCAACGAGCGTAGCGGGTGTCTGTGTGCGCGCGGGGCTTGGGTCCTTGCGCGGGGTCGACGAGGCCGCGGTCGGCTTTTTGGGAGCCGGTGCCTCGGCGCGCGCGGGTGTTGCCGGGCGCTCGGTGGCCGTGGGGCGCGCGGGTGTTGCCGGACGTTCGGTGGCCGTGGGGCGCGCGGGTGTTGTCGGGCGCTCGGTGGCCGTGGGGCCCGTGGGCGTTGTCGGACGTTGGGACGGCTTGGAACGCACCACTGGTTTCGTCGGTGTAGCCGCCTGCGTCGGGTCGACGGGCGTGGCAGGAGTCGGGGTGGGGGTCGCAGTTGGCACCGCGGCCTTCGCGGTGGGGGTCTTGGTGGTGGGGGTCTTGGCGGTGCGGGGTGAGGGTGACTCGGGAACCGCCGTGGGCTTGGAGACGACGCGCGTGGGGATCGAGGCCGAGATCGGCCCCTGTGGACTCGAGGGAATGACCGTGTGGCGTCCCGTAGACGTCAGGGAACGCACGGAACCGGACACCAATGTCTGTTCGCCGGTCGTATCGGGGATGATGCGACGCACCCGCGTGGGTGGAGACAGAGGGTTGGTGGACGGCGGTGGTGCGGTTTCGTCGATGATGCGGGGGAGCATGGTGTTGCGTCCTGTGATTGGGATCATCGAGGATGAGGGCGCGACGGTCGTCGCCTCGTCGATGATGCGGGGAACGACGGCGTGGCGGCCGGTCGCGGCGCGCACGCTAGGTACGAGGCCCGACGGGGGCTGGAGCATCTCGTCGGGGAGCGTGCGGCGAGTTAGGTGACGCACGGGTGCGAGGATCGGGACGGAGGGCTGGACGGGCGTGCGTGTCTCGGGGGTGAGCTGCGCGGTCTTGGGCAGCGGCAGCGGGCGAGGCGTCACGGATATGCCCATGGCCTTGGCGGCACCGGCGATCTCGCGGACGGCGGCGGCACCGGATTCGGGGCGTTTCGCGGGGTCCTTTTCCAGCAGGTGCAAGATGACGTCGGCGAGGGGTTCCGGGACGAAGTCCGGCAGCGGAGGTACCGGGTCGTTGACGTGCGAGAACGCGATGTCGACCTGGGTTTCGCCCGTAAAGGGGCGGCGGCCAGCGGCGGCCTCGTAAGCGATGACGCCGAGGGCGTAGAGGTCGCCGATGGGCGTGGCTGTCTCGCCCATCGCCTGTTCGGGCGGCAGGTATTGGGCGGTACCCATGACCATGCCCGCGGCGGTCAGGTTGACCTGGTCTCTCGCGCGGGAGATGCCGAAGTCGGTCAGCTTCACCATGCCGTCCGGGCGAACGAGGATGTTCGCCGGCTTGATGTCGCGGTGCACGACGCCCGCGCGTGCGGCAGCACCGAGCGCCATCGCGACCTGCACGAGGATCGGCAGGAGGTATTCGGGCTCAATGCGTGTGCCACCGCGCAGATAGTCCGTCAGCGGGTAGCCGTCGACGAGTTCCATGATGATCCAGCCGATGCCGTCTTCTTCACCCGAATCCTGGGTGTTCGCAATGTTCGGGTGCGAGATCGACATCGAGTTGCGGGCCTCGAGGCGCAGGCGCGACAGCGAGAGTTCCTCGCCTGTCAGCTCGGGACGTAGAACCTTTGCGGCAACAATGTGGCCGCTGACGCGGTCGCGGGCCTTCCACACCTCACCCATTCCACCCTGTGCGATGGGGGTGAGCAGCGTGTAGCGGCCTCCGAGGACGCGGCCGGCACCGGATGTCATGCGCGGGACACTCACTGGAGCCCCGCTTCCAGGACGGCCCGGGCGACCGGGCCGGCCACGTCTCCGCCGTGCGGCGTGGGAACATTGTCGTCACCTTCAACGATGACGGCAAAGGCGATCTGGGGATTGTCTGCGGGGGCGAAGCCCATGGCCCACGCGTTCGCGCGGTCGCCCTCGCCGGTCTCGGCGGTTCCGGTCTTGGCTGCCACCGACACGTTGGGGATAGCCATCGGGGTACCGGAGCCGTACGGCTGGGAGACAACGGCCTGCATCATGCTGGTGAGCTTCGAGGCCGTGTCGGCGGAGATCGGTCGACCGGCGTCCGTCGGTTTGGTCTTACGCATGGTCTGGTTGTCAGCGTCGACGATCTGCTTGATCAGGTAGGGCGCCATCATCTGGCCGCCGTTGGCGATCGTCTGCGCGACCTGGGCCATCTGCATGGGAGTGGCCTGGACCGTGTACTGGCCGATTGTGCTCATGGCGAGCTGTGCGCTGTCCGCGTCGGAGGGGAACACGGAGGGGATGACCGTCAGCGGGATTTGCTGTTCATGATCAAAACCGAAGCGGTTCGTGACGTCCGTGAGCTGCTGGTTCGTCAGCTGCTGAGAGGCCAGCACGAACGTTGTGTTGCACGAGCGTGCGAATGCCTCGGTCAGGGTCGGGTTGCCGTCGCCACAGGTCGAGGACTCGATGTTGGAAACCTGTGTAACCGTGCCCGGAAGGGTTGTTGTTACGGGCGAGGCCATGTGAGTGTCCGGATTGGCAATGCCATTCTCGATCAGGGCGATGGCCGTGATGACCTTGAACGTCGAGCCGGGCGCGTAGCGTTCCGAGATCGCGCGGTTGAGCATCGGTTTCTTCGGGTCGGCTTCCAGCGCCGCGTAGGCGTCGCTCACTTTGCCCCCGTCGCTGGAAGCCAGCGTGTTCGGGTCGAAGGTCGGGGAGGAGTAGAGGGCGAGGATCGCGCCGGTCTTGGCGTCCAGCGCCGCAACGGCACCCTTGCGGTCGCCGAGCGCGGTGGCTGCTGCCTGCTGCATGGAGGCGCTCAGCGTCAGCTCGACACCGCCGCCCTGGCGCTTTTCGCCCGTCAGGAGGTTGCGCAGGCGCTGCCCGAGCAGAGTCTGAGACTGGCCGTCGAGAACGTCCGCTTCAGCTTCCTCGATGCCGGTTGCCCCGTAGCCGATTGCCGAAAAGTAGCCTGTGGCCGATACGTAGAGGGGACCCTCGTCGTAGACGCGCGTGTAGCGATTGGAGTCCTCTTCGAGTTCAGAGGAGGCGATCGCCGTTTTTTCCACGATGATGGGTCCGCGGTCGACTTCCGCGGCGTGGCGGGTCGTGCGCACGTTACGCGGGTCTGCGTTCAGCGAGGGCGCGGAAATGAACTGGGTGTTTGTTATCGCCAAGCCCAGCATGGCGAACATGATCAGGACGACGACGAAGATCTTGCGAATCTGTGCGTTCATGTGTTACTCGTTCACCCCCAGTGCCGCCGGAATACCGGAGTTCCACGGGGACTGCGTGGACGCCGGGCGGCGGGCAGCGTCTGACACGCGGATCAGCAGTGCGACGGTTATCCATGAGGACACCATTGAGGAGCCACCAGCCGCCAGGAACGGTGCCGTCAGGCCCGTCAGCGGGATGAGACGGGTGATGCCACCGAGCACCACGAAGAGCTGGACGGCCAGCGAGAAGCTTAGGCCGGTGGCCAGAAGCTTACCGAATCCGTCGCGCACCGTCAGGGCTGCGCGCAGGCCGCGCTGGACGAGGATCAGGTACAGGATCAGGATCGCAGCCATGCCGGTGAGGCCCAGCTCCTCGGCCAGGGAGGAGAGAATGAAGTCGGAGTTGGCCAGCGGAACCTGGTCCGGATATCCGCGTCCCCATCCGGCACCCATGAGGCCGCCCGATGCCTGGCCGAAAATACCCTGCGCAAGCTGGTAGGAACCGCCGTAGTAGAACTCGGGTTCGAAGGCGTGCAGCCAGCCGTTGAAGCGCGTCTGCACGTGGGAGAAGAAGCGGACGGCGAGGGCGACGGCGGGAGCGAAGAGCGTGAAACCGATGAACAGCCAGGATACGCGGTTGGTGGCCACGTACAGCATTGCGACGAACAGGCTGAAGAAGAGCAGCGACGTGCCGAGGTCGCGTTGGAGGACGAGGATCGCGATGCCGATGAGCCAGACGATCATGATGGGGCCGAGGTCGCGGGCGCGTGGTAGGCGCATGCCCAGGAATTTGCTGCCGCCGATCGCGAGATTGTCACGGTTAGTGACCAGGTATCCGGCGAAGAATATGGCGAGCGTGATCTTGACGAGCTCACCGGGTTGGATCGAGACGGGACCCAGGCGGATCCACACGCGCGCGCCGAAGGTCTCCTGGCCGAGGCCGGGGATCATCGGGAGGAGTAGCAGGAAGAGGGACAGCGCGCCGAAGGTGTAGGTGTAGCGGCGCAGCATGCGGTGGTCGCGTAGCGAAATCAGGATGATGGCAGCGACGACGATTGCGATGCCCACGAAGAGCGCCTGCTTGTAGCCGACCGTGGCCTCGTCGTTTTTCGCGTAGGACAGATCCAGGCGGTAGATCATCGCCAGGCCCAGGCCTGTTAGGGCCACCGCGATCGGCAGGATGACGGGGTCCGCGTAGGGTGCCAGGAAGTGGATGCCGACTTCGCCGATGATCGCAAGGGCAATGAGTACCCCGATCTGAGGGATCAGGTTCGCGGGCAGGGTTTTCGTCAAGTTCAGTGAGGAGAGTACGTAGCCGAAGATGCCGACGGCCAGGGCCAGGGCCGTGAGGCCTAGCTCGAGGAATCGGCGCGGCTTAGCGGGGGCGATCGAGACGGTTGCCATCAGGAGTTTTCTCCGCTCTGGGCCCCGGATTGTGCCTCACCCGACTGCGGGACGGGTCCGATGTGCCCGGTCGGAGGCGTGACGGCGGAATGCTTGAGGCCCTCAATGTACTCGTCGATTTCCTCGCGGGAGGAGCGCAGCACCGGAGTGTCGAGGCGTTGGCGGTCCACGGGGGACAGGTCCGAGAGCGCGACGTCGGAGACTTCGACGGCGTGGGAGAGGCGCCAGGGGCCGATGGCCTGGGGAATGCCCTGGTAGATGACGACGTATCCGTCCTGGCCGATCGCGTAGTACTGCGTTTGCGTCCACTTCCAGGACAGCCAGGACGCGGCTACCACGAGGACTGTCACGAGGGACACGAAGATGGGGGTCCACCAGGAGGTGCGGGGCTTGAGCTCGATGGGACTGACGTCAAAGTCGGCACCGTGGCCCGAGGCCTTGGCTCCTAGAGCGGCCGCGCGCGCGGCCGCTCCCTGGCCGCCGCGCGACTTGGCGTTGCGGTCGATGGCAGCGGCACCGACGATCTGTGGGGGTGCGGGCGGGAAGGATCCGGCGGGGACGATGTCCGCGATGACGCACGTGATGTTGTCGGGGCCACCGCCCAGGAGGGCGAGGCGGATGAGTTCTTCGGCGCATTCGCCGGGGTCGGCGAAATCAGCCATGACCTGGCCGATCGTCTCGGGGGAGACGAGGCCGGACAGGCCGTCGGAGCACAGCATCCAGCGGTCGCCGACGACGGCCGTGCGGATGGTTTCATCGGGGGACACGTCGGCCTGCGCGTCGCCGAGGATTTTCAGGACGACGTTGCGGTTGGGGTGGTGCTCGGCTTCCTCGGGCGTGATCTGGCCGGTGTCGACCAGGTATTGCACGAAGGAGTGGTCTGTCGTGACCTGAGTGAGCGTGTCACCGCGCAGCACGTAGGCGCGCGAGTCGCCGATGTGGACCATGGCCAGGCGGTTGCCGGAGCGCATGAGGGCGATGCAGGTGGTACCTAGGCCTTCGAGGTCACGGTCGCGGCTCGAGCGGTCGGTGAGTTCCTCGTGGGCGTCGAGGAGGGCCTCGCGCAGGAGGGGCAGCATAGAGTCTGCGGGGTGCGAGTCGGTGTCGAGGGGGACCAGGTGCGCGAGGGCAACTGATGACGCGATGTCGCCGCCGGCAGGCCCACCCATGCCATCGGCGAGGACCAACAGGTTCGCTCCGGCGTAGCCGGAGTCCTGGTTGTTGGAGCGCACGAGGCCCACGTCGGAGCGGGCGGCATAGTGGAATTGAACGGCATTGCCTGGCATATCAACCCACCAATTCGAGAGTCGTCTGGCCGATGCGGATGATGTCGCCGATCCTGAGTTGACGTGGCTGCATCAGGCGCTCGTCGTCGATAAACGTGCCGTTTCGGCTCGAGAGGTCTTCGATCCACCAGCCGTCGGCCTGCGGAGTGAGCGCTGCGTGGCGGCTGGAGGCGTACTCGTCTTCGAGAACGAGGGTGCACGCGGGGGAGCGGCCGATGACGATGGGCGCTTCGCCGAGGGGCAGCATGGTGCCAACCAGCGGCCCGCCGGTGACCAGGAGGTCCTTGGGCATCAGCGGGTTGGTGGAGGTCCGCTTTGTCTCCTTGCGCCGGGTGCGCGAGGCCTTGCGTCGGGAAGCGGCCTTGTCTCGTCCCTTGCCGCGCGGGGTGACGACGGTGCCGAAGATATCGCGTCGCAGCGTGTTGACGGCCGCGAGCACGAGGAGCCAGAGCAGCACCAGGAACCCGATGCGGAATACGGTAAATGCGAGGTCAGTGGTCACTTCATTAAACTCCGCTCTGGTCAGGATGCGTCCAGAAGAGGATCTTGGTACGTCCGATAACGATCTGGTTGCCGTCGAGCAGGGTTGCTGCATCGATGCGATGGCCTTCGACGAAGGATCCGTTGGTGGAACCTAGGTCGGTCGCGATCACTCCGGTGGGGGTGATGCGAAGTTCGAGGTGGCGGCGCGATACGCCGGAGTCATTGACGACGATGTCGGCTTCGGAGCCGCGACCGATGACGGTGACGGGTTCGGTGAGCAGCCACTTGTCACCGTCGATGTCGATGATGGGGTGTTCGGGGGAGGCAGACGAGGCAGTGGCGGGGGCTGCGGCACCTCTGCGGTTTTCGGCGGCGACTTTCAGGGTGCCGGCGACTTCGGTCGAGTCGGCGACGAATTCGATGCTGACGGGACCGAGGAGGGAGTAGTCGTTGTTGGAGGCGTGCTCGGTGGCCTGCTGGGCGAACTCGTCGGCGAGGACGTCGAGGGAGGCTTCGAGAGAGAAGAGGTCTTCACGTGAGGCGTAGACGGTGAAGTGGTTCGCTGCGATGATGCGCGAGGCGGAGACCTCCTGGACGGAATCGTCCATGGCGCGGCGGATCGCCGTGGTGATGTCCACGGGCTTGATCCCCGACCGGAACACGCGTGAGAAGGCGCCATTGACGCCCCTCTCCACGGCATTCTCGAAGCGGTCGAAGATACTCATAGTCGTGCTCTCCTCATTCCCCCGCGCTGTGTGCGCGACGTACGGTCGGTGCGGAAGCCATTCCGCTCCCGGTCCCAGTCTAACTGCCGCGGGTGGTGCTGTGGTTGTAAGTAGTGGGATGTTCGCGATCGGCTGCCCCTCTATCTACGTGACGAGATGCGCGTCATGACGGGGAATACTCCGACATGATGCGCCTGGGACATATGATGTGCATGTTGCATGTGTGACATTAAGTGTGTGAGAGGTAACAATGTGTGGGGTTCTGAGTGGGTGGGCGTCATGTTGGTCTGCGCTTGGAGCGTGGTCTAAGTCTACTGTCGTCCTCTTGATGAGGTGCGGTGAGGGCGGGTCCGTACTTGCTCGTGTGGGGAGTTAACTGGGGGAACGGTAAGGGCTTGTGGAGAAGTTGTCGATCATGGGTCAATTAGAGGGGAAAACTGAAGGGTAGTAAACCTCAGTAGTTGGGCGCAAGTGCCCGGTTCAGCCCCATAATTCTACCAATCACCTGCACCTCCGCCAACCAGCTGCAGGCCTCGAACCTGCGCCTCAACAAGAGCCTTGATGCGGTTGATGATGGGATGATGCGATAGCATCACTGTCACCTACCGCATCACCGTGACCAGCGATGGAAACGCCAATAACGAGGCCTGTGCCCCTGCTCGTCCTCGCCGCGGGATGTGGCTGGATGCACCGCAGGGAGTATGTGCTGGCCAAGTAGTCACGCATTGTGATGTCGCCCATCGTACGGCGGACACCCCGTTGTGCTGCGGCACCCCCGGACGACACTGCTGGGCTATGCGTATGCAACACGGCCGGGCTGCACGCAGCCCGGCCGTGAGTCGGCAGGATCAGAAGTCCCAGTCCTCGTCCTCGGTGTCCACGACCTCGCCCATCACGTAGGACGAGCCGGAACCCGAGAAGAAGTCGTGGTTCTCGTCCGCGTTCGGGCTCAGGGCCGCCAGGATCGCGGGGTTCACGTCGGTCGCGTCGTGCGGGAACAGGGCCTCGTACCCCAGGTTCATGAGCGCCTTGTTCGCGTTGTAGCGCAGGAACTTCTTGACGTCCTCGGTCAGACCCAGCGGATCGTAGAGGTCCTCCGTGTACTGTTCTTCGTTCTCGTAAAGCTCGTACAGCAGCGAGTACGTGTAGTCGCGCAGGTCGTCCTGGCGCTCCTCGTTCGACTCATTCACGGCCAGCTGGTACTTGTAGCCGATGTAGTAGCCGTGGACGGCCTCGTCGCGGATGATGAGGCGGATCAGGTCGGCCGTGTTCGTCAGCTTGGCGTGCGAGCTCCAGTACATGGGCGCGTAGAAACCCGAGTAGAACAGGAAGGACTCGAGCATCGTCGAGGCGGCCTTGCGCTTCTCTGGGTCGTCGCCGTCGTAGTACGACTTGATGATCTCGGCCTTCTTCTGCAGGGCCGCGTTCTCGTTCGACCAGCGGAAGGACTCGTTGATCTCCTCCGTGGACAGCAGGGTGGAGAAGATCGACGAATAGGACTTGGCGTGCACCGACTCCATGAACGCGATGTTCGTGTAGACGGCCTCCTCGTGCGGGGTGCGCGCGTCCGGGATCAGCGACACTGCGCCGACCGTGCCCTGCAGCGTGTCCAACAGAGTCAGGCCCGTGAACACGCGGTTCGTCATGAGCTGCTCGTCCTTGGTGAGGGTCTTCCAGCTCGGCAGGTCGTTGGAGAGCGGAATCTTCTCAGGCAGCCAGAAGTTGCCCGTCAGACGATCCCAGACCTCAAGGTCCTTGTCGTCTTGGATCTTATTCCAGTTGATGGCCTCGAACACGGGCTCGGTCGCCATGGGAGCTCCTCTATGTGCGGTGATGGACGGACGAGGCCGGGATTGCCTCGCGCTGCTCCCACCAGGATACCTGTGGGCGTGTTTATCGGGGGCACGTAGTGATTGCGTTTTAATGCGCATCGTGCCTGCGTGCCGCGCAGGACCGCAGAATCCTGGGATTGTGTGGACGAGGTCATGCACAGCAGCATGGGGTCGGTATCCTATCCGCATGACGATGCCCACCTTCGCCGACGCTGAGGCCGCGATTGCCGCCCACGACTACCGGGCGGCCCTGAGCATCCTCGAAGCCCTCGACGTGGTCGGCGAAGACGCCTGCTACCGGCGCGACATTCAGGCTGCCGCCTGCGCCGACTGCCTCGGCCTGTTCCCTCTGTGCGAGGAATACGCGACGCGCGCCTACTCCTACGGCGACGACATGGCCGACCCCTTCGCCCTCATGGCCAGAGCCCAGCGCCGCCAGGGCCTCATCGCCGACGCCGCAGCCACGGCCTCGTCCGGCGCGCGCATCCACCCCACCAACCCCGCGATTGCGCGTGAACTGGCCCTGGCTTTCGTCGCCCTCGGGCGATACGAGGAAGCCCGTGGCCCCGCCGACCTCGCCACCGACACCTACAAAAAGGACGTCGAGCTGCTCATGGCCTACGGGCACGTCTGGGAACCCGTCAACCCCGACGCCGCGCAGTGGGCTTTCCATCATGCCAAGAAAGTCAACCTCGACAACGATGACGCGCGAATCGCCTTCGACTCCCTGGCTCACCCCCTCAAGGGTGCGGGACGCTCCTCCTACCGGATCGAAATCCAGCCCCCGTCGCCGCCGCCTACCGCACCATGCTGCGTCGCGTGCGCGCCGTGCTGACCAATGCCTGGAAGGGTGCCGCCATCGCCGCCCTGTGCTGCGGACTCTTCTACCTGTTCGTCGCCCGTGGAGTCTTTCCCGGTGCCCAGTGGGGAGTCTTCCTGCTGTACGTCGCCTCCGTCGTCAGCGTCTACTTCTACGTGGGTCACCAGATCGCCACGTTCAACCGGACCCTGCCGCGAGGCGTGCGCCTGACCTTCATGCGCTTGTGCACCCGATTCACCGAGCTGGGTGGCCGCATCTTCCTCTTCATGCGTGTCTCCCTCATCTCCGGCTTCTTCCTCATAGCTTTCATGAACGGTATCGGGTAGAGCCGCCCACCGTCGCATTCGGGGCGGAGATGAGGCAAGCAACCGGTAGGCTTGCGGGCATGACCAATCCCCTCATTGACTCCCTCACGGCCGTCGTTGCCGAGCGACCTGGGGACACGCCTCTGCGCCTGCATCTCGCCGAACTTCTGATCGCCGACGGGCGAGGTGCCGACGCCGTCCCCCACCTCGGTATCGTCCTCGCGTCCGAGCCGACCAATGAACGCGCCACCGCCCTCATGCGGGCCGCACTCGGTGTGCCCGTCCCCGGTCACGAGGCCGTGGCACCCCCCGCTGCGCCCGCACCGACTGCGCCCACCACCGCTGCGCCCGAGCCGAGCGTGCCCACGCAGGCCACCCAGGCCTCGGGCAGGGAACCCGAAGAGGACGCCCAGGCCTCGTCCGCCAAGCCAACCCAGGAAGGCGAGGCCCAGCGCTTCGACTGGCGCAGTGCCGAGGAACAGGTCGGCGGCCCCGCGCCCGCCTTCGTCAACGGTGCCGAACCCGTCTACAACGAGGCACCGCCCGCTGCCGAGGACGTGTGGGACGTCGAAACCGCCACCTCCACCCTGGCCGATGTCGGCGGCATGCAAGACGTCAAAGACCGCCTCAATATGGCGTTCCTGGCACCCCTGCGCAACCCCGAGCTCCGCAGGCTCTACGGCAAGAGCCTCAAGGGCGGCCTCATGCTCTACGGTCCTCCGGGATGCGGCAAAACCTACATCGCGCGTGCGCTCGCCGGCGAGATCGGTGCGTCCTTTATCAACGTCACCCTCACCGACATCCTCGACCAGTTCATCGGCAACTCCGAAGCGAATCTCCACTCCCTGTTCGTCACCGCCCGCAGGCACGCGCCCGTCGTCCTCTTCCTCGATGAGATCGACGCCATCGGGCAGAAGCGCAGCCAATCCACCAGCGCCGCGTGGCGAGGCGTCACCAACCAGCTCCTCATGGAAATGGACGGCATCGGTGCCGACAACGAAGGACTGTTCATCCTGGCCGCCACTAACACGCCGTGGGACGTCGACCCCGCCCTGCGCAGGCCCGGGCGCTTTGACCGATCCGTCGCCGTCCTGCCGCCCGACGCGCCCGCGCGCCACTCGATCCTCTACCACTACCTGAAGGACAGGCCCATGGAGGGGATCGACCTGGGCGTCCTCGTGCGCCAGACCAGCGGATTCACCGGCGCGGACCTGGCCCACCTGGTCGACAGTGCCGCCGAGTTCGCCATGATGGACTCCCTGCGCACCGGCACCGTCCGCATGATGACCATGCAGGACTTTGCGAACGCCCTCAAGCAGGTGCGCCCCAGCGCGGGTCCGTGGTTCGCATCGGCGCGCAATATCGTCGAATACGGCAACCGTGACGGCCAATACGACGACCTGGCCGCCTACATGAAGGCCAATAAGCTGCTGTGACCGCCCTTCCAGGTCTGCCCCTGCCGACGAAAGGACACAATGTCAGGCGAAAGCTCCGCCCATGAGCAGATTAAACGCGCCCAGGCGCTCATCGACCTTGGGCGACAAGAACAGGCCGTCGAGCTCCTTGTCACGATCCCGCAGACGACCCCTCTTCTCGTTGCGACCGTCAACTGTTTCCTCGCGTACGCCTTCGCGGGATTGGGCAAGAAGGACGAGGCGTACGCTTGCGCGCGGCGAGCCCTCGAAGCAGAACCCAACAACGATACCGCGCTGTTCTGGCTGGCCATCGTCGAGCCGGACGATGCGGCCGCCCTTCAGCACACGTCACGCCTGATCGAACTCGATCCCGACTGGGTCCCGTACCAGTCCCTTCATGCGATCAGCCTCTTGCGCAACGGTCGGAAAGAAGAAGCCGAAGCCGTCGCGCGTGAAGCCGCACGTCAAGCCCCGGAAGACGTCTACGTGCTGGGCAACCTCGGGGATGTCCTCCAAGATAAGCGCTCCCCGGAAGCCGAACAGGTCTACGCGCGCATCCTCGAGATGGAACCCGACGACCTTCACGCGCGCAAGGCACTCGCCCGGATCAAGCAAAAGGACGAGGCCGATGAGAGCGCCCGACTCTACACCGACATCCTCGCCACAGATCCCGACCAGGGCGATGTTGCGCTCCAACTCAACTGGATGGTCTTCGGGAACATGCTCAGCGCGTGTGCGTACGTGTCCACTCGGTACGCTATCGCGTGGCTCCTTGCCGGCCTGGTGTACGCGGTCGGCCTGCGCACGGTAGCCGTCGTGATCGGTCTGCTTGCTTCCCTCATCTTTGTGTCTCGCGTAGCCCGATCCTTCAGGTCAGACACCGCGAAGCTCGGCAAAGCCCTCGGGATGAGTCCCCGTGCAGCCTTCATCAGGATCTACGGAAAGCTCCCGATCAGCTCGATCATGGCGACACTGGCCACCATCATGATGACCCTGCCTCCGCTCATCTGGGCGGTCTTGGCGCTCGTTGGGCGGGCCTCGTCGTGGTGGGCGGCCGTGGGTCTCCCGATTCTCATCATGGCCTGCGGCTGGGGCCTGGCACACGCAGCCGTCCGGGTCGTTCGAACGTATCAGCGCTGACGGGCGCGCAGCACAGACCCCGCGCAAGACGCACGCCAAGGTGTGCCCACACGCCCGCGCGGCCGCGGAACCCCGAAACCGGAGCGCCGTCAGCCGCGCGGATCGCACATTGCTCGCCCAGGCCTCGTGAGGCCCGGTGTCGCACGCCTATGCGCCGGTCGGACAGCTGCCCCGTCCCTCGCCCGCGAGCGTCGCCACAGTTGCAACCGCCTCCAGGGCCCCGAGAGCCAGCCCCTGCCTCGTGTGAGCGAGACGAACGCCCGCGGCGCGGCGGCGCTCACCGCGGCGGAACAGCCACCGTTCCACGGCCACCGTCACGACCGCCGACCCCAGTACCGCGCCCGCCAGGACAGCCAGCTCGCGCGGCTCCGCCTCCGTGACCCCATCGAGCGGATCCTCGGTCTTTTCCTCCGAGCAATCCGTCTCATCGTCGTACGGGGGTAGCTCGTCTCCTTCGGGCATGAGCGACACCAACGACCAGCCCATCGCGCCGAGCAGACCTACCTTCATGAGGCCGCGCAGCGGGCGCGAGCGCACGACATCGGGCAGCGCGTACCAGGCAACGGTCGCCCCCGTGCCGACCGCGAGGCCTGCGGCGCGCGTCGGTGTTATCGAGAGGTTCAGGGGGCAGGGGCAGGAGCACGGCGAGGTCATGGTCAGTCCTTTCAAAGAGCGTCGCTGAGCGGGTGGTGGGGGCGTCGAATGCACGCGGGTCAGTCCGCGAGCAGGTCCAGCAGGTGAGAGACGACTTTTCCGCCCGAATAGGCGGATCCGTCGTGCTGGTACTCGTTCGTGATGTAGTGGTGGGCGCCGATCAGGTCGCCCGTGTCCAGGGACAGCTCGCGCGGCACGAACATGTCATCGTAGTACACGGCAGCGGCTACCGGTACCGTGTTCTCGGCCAGAACGTCCGGCAGGTACACGGGGGTGGCCTGCGTCGTCGAGGCGAGGATCTCGGCGACGCCCTTCAGCGGTGCCAGGCCCGGGTCCTCGTCGAAGACGCGGCGCATGAAGTGCTCGCCCGTCAGGTAGAACGGCTCGCTCTCGTCCAGCGGGTCCGCGTCCTTCGCGAAGCCCGGGATCTCCTCAGCCAGTCGATCTGCCGCCCATGCCGTCGCCGTCCCCGCCAGAGACGGCGTCGCGCACGCGTAGATGTACTCCTGGAACACGCCGTAGATGGGCGCGACGTCCACCTGCGAGCCGATGGCCGCCAGGAACTGGGACGACAGGCGGCGCTCGCCGTGCACCGACGTCCACGGACCCTCGAGCAGGTAGTGCAGCTGATCCGTGTTGCCCTGCCCGCCCAGCATCATGCCGATCATGCGCAAGCGCGCGGGGGATAGGCGCTCACCCGTCGGCAGCGTCTCCTCTGTGTCCGCCAGATGCGCGCACAGCTCGCGCACCGTGCGCTCGTCCCCGGGATGGCGGCGAAAGTACGCGCGGTTGCGCGCTGCCGTACGCTCATACGTCAGGCGGTAGATGTCATCCACATGGACGAGGCCGGGCAGGCCTCCCGTGATCAGGCTGGCCTTCAAGCCCTGGGGAGCCAGCGACAGGTACGAGGTCGTGATAAAGCCGCCGAAAGACTGGCCGAGCGTCGTCCACGGGTCATCCCCGCACAGCTTGCGGCGCAGCGCCTCCGCGTCGTACACGATCTGGTCCTGACGGAAGTAGCGCAGGTACGCGGCCTTCTCCTCGTCCGTGTCCAGGTGAGAGAGCGCCTGGGCATCCATGCGGGTCGACTGGCCCGTGCCTCGTTGATCGAGGAGCACCACCCGGTAATCCTGCAAGAGACGATTCATCCATCCACCGCTAAACGTGCCGAAACGCGGGCTCGGGTAGCCCGGGCCACCCTGCAGGAACACCGCGTAGGGGGAGTCTTCGCGGCCCTTGCGCACGATCTCGCGCGCAAACACCTCAATCGTCGGATTATCCTCGCCGACCGGGCGCAGGTGATCCAACGGGACTGCAAGGCGATGCTCGTAAACCGTGTGACCGTGGTGAATGTACGACTCTGTGTGCATGGACACAATGGTAGCGGTTTTGGTGTAGTGCCGTTGCCCTCGCATGATTCCAGCTGCCGCTTGTTGCCCTCGGGTTTTGGGTGCTGTCGAGCCGGGCTGCTTGATGCGCCCGTGGGCGGCGGTCCGCCCTATCCGCCCGCGCGGGTCAGAGCCAGTTCAGCAGCGCGATGTAGGCGAGCGTGCCGACACCGACGCTCCACAGGAGCTTGCGACCGGACAGCAGGTGTACCGCGACCGTCACGCCAGTCGCCACCAGCGCCGCCCACCAGCGTCCGCCCGCCGCCTGCGCGCTTTGCGAGAGAGTCGAGAGCACCAGGATTAGCATGATGCCCGGCGGCATCCACACCGCCATGTCGGAGACGAAACGCGAATCGCGCAGCGGCTCGAGGATCTTGAACGGCAGAGCGCGCAACGTAAAGTCGATAACGAAGACGATCACCAGGAGCGCCAGCAGGTAGCCCAGCGTCGGAGTCACTGTGCACCCCCTTCGGGAGTCGCCTGCCCCTGCCCATCGGCCGAGGCGGCAGATTCAGGGGAGCGGAGGATACCTCGGCGATGGAGGATGTGACGCCCCACGAGACACGCGACGAATAGCAGGAGTGCCACTAAGAGGCGTTGCGTCGGTGCCACCACCATGGCCACCGCGAAGGATGCGCCGGCCAGGAGGACCGAGGGTAGTGCGCGGCTCGTGCGCGCCGCGTCCAGGGTCAGCGTGATGAACAGGGCCGTCAGCGCGAAGTCGAGGCCCTCAATCTGCGTGGGGATCAACGAGCCCGCGGACACGCCCACGAGGCTCGAGGTCACCCACGTCAGGTTGAAGAGAACCTGCATCGCCAACAGTCGAGGCTTCGTCCACCCGTTCGGTCGGGCGGCGGTCAGCGCGTAGGCCTCGTCCACGAGGGCGTACATCGAGAAGAGGCGCGCGACACGGCCCTCAATGACGTGCAACGGGAACGAAAAAGCGAAAAACAGGAGGCGGAAGTTCACCAGCAGCATCGTCACCGCGATGACGGCCAGCGGCGTATTCTGCGCTGCCAGGGTGACGACGAGTAGCTCGGCCGACCCCGAGTAGGCGGACAGGGATAGCGCTGGAGCCAACCACCACGGCAGACCTAGCTGGATGACGAGAACGCCGTACGCGAGGCCTAGCGGGATGTATCCGGCGGCAACGGGCGCGGTAATCCGCAGACCTTCAATGATTTCGTAGCGGGTAGGCTTCGCCGGCACGGGGAAGTTCACTGTGCGCGGGAGCTTGGGCATGAGTGCAATTTTTGCGCGCTGATCCAGCCAATTGCGAGCGGGCGCACCATAGCATGACGGTTTTCACGTTTTTCTGGGTCCTAGGTCCTGGCGCGGAATCCTGCGGATTGATAGGTCATCTGTTTGTCACATAGTTTCAAAATTGGAAACGCCCCTCGCATATGCACGCTCGCGGTGGAAACATCGTTACCAACGCCAAGTATGCACCTCGGCATCGTTCAATCAAACCCGCAGATCAGGAGCCCACATGAGCGCCACGAACGCACGCACAACGCCATTCCGTCGACTCGCCACGGCCGCCGTCGCCGTGCTCGCAGCTCTTGGCATGGCTGCATGTTCCGGCGGTGCAGGATCCTCATCCTCCTCGGGTTCGCAGGTCGGTGACCGCAGCCCCGAGCAGATCAAGGAAGCCGGCGAGATCGTCATCGGCATCTTCTCGGACAAGGCCCCCTTCGGCTACATCGACGCCAACGGCAAGCCCGCCGGCTACGACGTCGTCTACGGCGACTGCATCGCCGCTGACCTGGGTGTCACCGCCAAGTACGTCCCCGTCGATGCCGCCGCCCGCACCGAGGTCCTCGCCTCCAACAAGGTTGACATCACCCTCGCGAACTTCACCGTCACGCCCGAGCGCGCCGAAAAGGTCGACTTCGCGAACCCCTACTTCAAGGTCTCCCTCGGCGTCGTCTCGCCCACCTCGGCCGAAATCACCGACGTGAGCCAGCTGGCCGGCAAGACCCTCATCGTCACCAAGGGCACGACCGCCGAAGCCTACTTCGAGGCCAACCACCCCGAGGTCAAGCTCCAGAAGTACGACCAGTACTCCGACGCCTACCAGGCCCTCGAGGACGGCCGCGGCGACGCCTTCTCCACCGACAACACCGAGGTCATCGCCTGGGCGATCCAGCATCCCGGCTTCAGCGTCGGCATCAAGAGCCTGGGCGACACCAGCTACATCGCGGCCGCCGTCAAGAAAGGCAACACCGCCCTCCTCGACTGGCTGAACAACGAACTCGTGGACCTCGGCCAGGAAAACTTCTTCCACAAGGACTACGAGCAGACCCTCGCCCCCGTCTACGGTGACGCTGCGACCGCCGATGACCTGGTCGTCGAAGGCGGCGTGGACACCACCTCCACCAACTAATGCAGGCACGAGGCCGTGGCCCCCTGACGGGTCCACCCACCGCAGGTGATCGCTCCGCGCGGCTACGGCCTCGTCTAGACCCTCAATCTTAGGGCCGAACGTCGCTTCGATCGCTCCGCGCGGCTACGGCCTCGTCCCTTCGTGTGCATATGAATTACGAGATTCTGGCGCGATACGCGCCCCTCTACGTCGACGCAGCGATCCTCACCCTGAAGATCGCGGCTATCGGTATCGTTGGCTCCCTCGCGCTCGGCCTCCTCGTGGCTGCGATCCGGCACTACCGGATCCCCGTCGCCACCCAGATCGCCGCCGCCTACGTCGAACTGTCACGTAACACGCCCCTGCTCGTGCAACTCTTCTTCATCTACTTCGGCCTGCCGCGCGTGGGCGTCAAGTGGAGCGGCGAGACCTGCGCGATCGTGGGCCTCATCTTCCTGGGCGGTGCCTACATGGCCGAGGCCCTGCGCTCCGGACTCGACTCGATCGCCACCATTCAGTGGGAGTCCGCGTCGGCGCTCGGCCTCACGCGCACCCAGACGCTGCGTCACGTCGCCCTCCCTCAAGCCATCGCGACCTCCGTGCCGCCGCTGGCCGCTAACGTCATCTTCCTCATCAAGGAAACATCCGTCGTCTCGGTCGTCGCCCTGCCTGACCTCGTGTACGTCGCGAAAGACCTCATCGGCATGTCCTACAACACCTCCGAAGCGCTGATCCTCCTGGTCCTCGCCTACCTGGTGATCCTCCTGCCCGTGTCCATCGCGGCCCGACTCATCGAAAAGAAGGTGCGCTGTGGCGGATTTGGGAATTAACGTCATCTTCGAAGGCCGCAACCTCGTGCGCATCCTCGAGGGCCTCGGCGTCACCGTCGGCATCTCCGCGCTGTCCGTCGTGCTGTCACTGATTCTCGGCGTATTCGTCGGCCTCGGCATGCGCTCACGCTGGCGAGCCCTGCGCTGGCTCATGCAGCTCTACCTCGAGTTCGTGCGCATCATGCCCCAGATCGTCCTCCTCTTTGTCGCTTACTTCGGACTCACGCGCGTCGCGGGGATCAACCTGGATGGCATCACCGCGTCCGTCCTCGTCTTCACCCTGTGGGGCGGCGCCGAAATGGGCGACCTCGTACGAGGCGCGCTCATCGCGATCCCTCGCCACCAGTACGAGTCCGCCTACGCTCTGGGACTCACCCCGAAGCAGACCATGCGCCGCGTCATCCTGCCGCAAACACTGCGCAGGCTCGCACCCCCGGCCGTCAACCTCATCACCCGCATGATCAAGACGACCTCCCTCGTCGTCCTCATTGGCGTCGTCGAAGTCCTCAAAGTCGGACAGCAGATCATCGACGCCAACCGCTTCAACTATCCCACCGCCTCGCTGTGGATCTACGGCCTGATCTTCGCGCTGTACTTCCTCATCTGCTGGCCTATCTCGCTCCTCTCACGCCACATGGAGAAAACATGGCAGAACTGACCTCCGACCCGCAGCTGCGCCTCGTCGACCTCGACAAGACCTACCCCGGCGGACACCACGCCCTGCGCGGCGTCTCCCTCGACGTCGCCGACGGTGAAGTCGTCGTCATCATCGGCCCCTCCGGCTGCGGCAAGTCCACGCTCCTGCGTACGATCAACGGCCTCGAGCCCATCAACTCCGGGCAGATCCTCTTCGACGGGACCGACCTAGCCGCGCCCGGTGTCTCCTGGCCCGAGGTGCGCCGCCGCATCGGCATGGTCTTCCAGTCCTACGAGCTCTTCCCCCACCTCACCGTCATGGGGAACCTGACGCTCGCCCCCGGCCTCGTCGCCGGAGAATCGCGCGCCGACGCGAGCGCGCGGGCGCTGAAACTGCTCGAACGCGTCGGCCTGGCGGACCGGGCCGACGACTACCCGCGCCAGCTCTCCGGCGGTCAACGCCAGCGCGTCGCCATCGTGCGCGCCCTCATGATGAACCCCGAGATCCTCCTCCTCGACGAGGTCACCGCCTCCCTCGACCCGGAAATGGTGCGCGAGGTCCTCGACGTCGTCCTCGAGCTGGCGCGCACCGGCATGACGATGCTCATCGTCACCCACGAGATGGGCTTCGCCCGCGCGATCGCCGACCGCATCGTCTTCATGGACGAGGGACGCATCGTCGAGGTCGACCCGCCGCGCAAGTTCTTCGCGGACCCGTCCTCGGATCGCGCGCGCAAGTTCCTCGACATCTTCAGCTTCGAGGGCGCCAAGCTCTAAGGGCTTGTCTGCTTGTTGCTGCCCGTGGGTGGCCTTGCTGGGTCGGGATGCGTGGTGCGCCCGTGGGCGGCGGCCCGCCCGCGAGATCGCCACACGCGAGCCTTCGGCTCGGAGTGATCGATCTCGAAGCCCGGCCAGGCCCTGCCGCCGCCCACGGGCACCGCAGCATGGCCCTGTGGCACGCTCGGTTGGGGTGTTCCGCGTTTGGGCTTGTTCTTAAGTGGTGTTACACCACTTAGTCGGGTATTACACCAGATAGGAGGTGGTGTAATGCTCCCTAACTGGTGCAGCGTCGCGCAGGTGATCGTTGGGGCGGGCGGATTGGAAACAGCTATGCGGATAGGTTACGAAGATACGGATAGGTTACGACGATGCGGATACCTTAATAACCTATCCGCGTGTGCATAACCTATCCGCATGCGAGCAACCTATCCGCGTGAGGGGCTGGGTTGGGCCGGGACGCGTGCGGCTGGCTGTCGAGACGTAATCTCCGCGCTGTGGCCCGGTGCCCCGCGGGATTATCTAACGCGCCCCGTGCCTGCAAGCGGTGCACGCCCGCGAACACCTGCCCGCGATGACCCGCTCTCAGCCGATCAGCGTCGACTGGTGGTGCACCATGACCAGACGTGCCTCGCCAGAGGTTGCCGGTGCCCACACGCTGGATTCCAGCGACGCGCCGCCCTCCCAACGCACCCGGTAGCGTGCCAGGAACGCTCCGCCCACATCGTGCACGTCAATGCGGCCGATGGACGGCGAGGCAGGAGACGGACCCCCCAGCGTTGTGGTCGCGCCTCCACCCGGCCAGATGCGCGTCGTGCGCTCGTCCATCATTGTCGCCAGCGCCCGCTCGTCGCCGCCGGTCCACGCCAGGATGAACTCGCGCTCGCGGGCGAGAGCATCCTCGATGGTCGGAGTGCTCACGGACGAGGTCGGGGCCGCCTCCGCAGGCTCGCTCGCCTCTGTGGGGGTGGAGAAAACGCTGGGATGAGAACGGAACGTCGACGTGGTGGCCTCGTCAGTGGTGGCGTCGCGTGACGCGTTCGTCGGTGCGTCAGAGATGGTGGCCTCGTCGTGCGGCTCGACCGACGCGGGCGCAGCGGACGCAGAGGTAGCGCGCCCGGGTTCCTGGCCTGCCGACGCAGAGCCGCGCGACCCGCTTGCACCTCCCCCGAACCCCGGGCCCGGCTTGGGTGTACGCCCGGCCTGGTAGGCCTCGGCGCACCCTCGCGCGAGGTCGTCGGCGCGCTCGTTCATGCGGTGGCCCGCGTGGCCCTTGACCCATTCAAAGGTGACGCGGCGCCCTTCCATGGCCCGGTCGATCTCCTGGATCAGCTCCAGGTTCTTGATGGGCTTCTTGTCGGCCTTCGTCCAGCCGCGCTTCTTCCAGCCGAGTCGCCACTTGGACACAACGTTGATCGCGTACTGCGAGTCGGCAAGGATGTGCAGCTCTTCGCCGGTCTCGGCCGTGGCCTCGAGCAGGCGCAGGATGGCGGTCAGCTCACCCAAGTTGTTGGTGCCCTTCGGCCAGCCGCCCGCGTCCCACGTGTCCTCGTCCACGTACCAGGCCCACCCCGCGGGCCCGGGATTGCCGAGGGAAGAACCGTCTGCCGCCGCCGTAATCGTCATGCCCTCATCCTATCGGCATCGCACGTGCCTGATCGGAAGAGGGACGAGGCCGGGGCCGGGTAGGGTCGGTGACCTACACTCTGGGGTGGGCGTGGCCTCGCCCGCTGCCGCGACGAGAGGGATAACGGGCATGGGGGATCGCCTGGGCGAGCAGCGCCAGACGAGTGCCGATGGGAAAGTGCACGGTGGTCCGACGAGGCCGAGGCGTGCTCGCCGATGGGCGCTCCTCGTCGTCGTGCTCTCGGTTGCTGTGCTCGCGTGGAGCTGTGCGTTTCACGGGGGTGTGACCCGAAGGCCCGTCAGTTTTCTGACGACGAGCGATGCGGTGATCGCGCTGCGGATCGGGCGCGGATGGACGACGGTGGCCCAGGATGAGCCGTACTATGACGGCTGGATCGTGCTCCTCGATGCCCAGGGGCGAGGCCAGGTGGCGTCCGTTGACGAGGTGGTCGACGGGGACGTGCTCTGGAGTGATCGTGGTGTCTTTTTTGGTTCGTCGAGCCATGACTACGTGACGACGGAGAGCGGAACGCAGCAGGTTGCGCGCAGATATGTGCGTGATGAGGATGTTCAGCGCTACGAGCTTTCCGGCGGAACACTCGCCGTCGTGAAAGAGGAGGGCGCGGGGTATCGGGTTGACTCCGTGCGCTCCGATGGAAGCACGTCGAGTGTCGACAATGCAGGCGTGCGCGGTGACGTCGGCCAGTGTGGGTCGCGGATCTTGGCGATCACGGACACCGTGCGCTCCGAGAGTATTAGGTCGGCAGCTTTCGAGGCTTACGCTGCCCAGTCGGGTGGCAGTGTTCCGGAGGCTCTGATGGTGGTCGTTCAGCTCACTGACCATGATGGCGACACTCCTCCAGTTCTCGCGGTCGCGCCGATGATCGATGGCTTGTCGTCGCGACAGCGTATGTTCGACTGTGAGGGGGATGTCATCACGATGCCGAGCGTGCGGGAGGACGAGGACGACGCCTCGCCCAGTGGCGTGGAGAGCGAGTGGAGAGGCATGGTTCTTCAGCGGTGGGATCTGTCTGCGGGGCAGCGCACGATTGTTCCCGTGGTTGACGAGGCCGGAAACCCTATCGATTTGGATGAAGGTCAGGGGGTCTCTGACTATGAGGCAATCCGCGTGGGCAATGAGTACAGGTTCGTGTCGTGGGGTGGAGATGCTTTCGCCGTCGACCCGGCGAGTGGCCAGGGGCGTTACTTGTTTTCGCTTGATGCGCCGACGTATGGGCCGGATGGCTACCTGGCGACGTTCCAGGTGAGTGAGAGTGGTGTCTACGCGCTCAAGGATCGCCGCGCTGACCGCGTCGTGACGCTCTCGTACAGGCCGTGGGAAGGCGGGCAGTGGCGTGACATCTTCACGACACGGGATCTGGCGGGGTACCTCAGGGAGGGTGTTGTGACGGGTGCACTCGACATTCAGTCCTTTGCGCTGCGCCCCGGCTGGGACGGCGGCGCGCAGTAACGCAAGATCCCTGTCCGCTCCACTCGTCTGGGAGGGGCGAGGCCGGCGTAACGCCTCGTGGTCGGTGTGGCGGATGTGGTTGGGTGTGGTGTCATAGTCGCGCATGTAGCGTGTGCCGGGCTGCTTGTCAGATATGGTAAATCGTTGAAATGTAGCCACAGAATTCTGTACATTTATCTCGTGGTGCTGATTGCATCGTTCGTTTCAATGATGAGATTGGATGAGAATCATGAGCTACAAATCGAGATTTTTTGCGATGGTGGCCGCTGCTTTGCTGGTTGTGTCCCTCCCATCTGCTGGGTATGCCGCTGGGCAGACTGAGGAGGAGCTTGCGCGTCAGATCCAGGCATATGTGCCGGGTATGGGCGTCGATGACATCCTCGCAGGTGCGCGCGAGTGGTCGGCTGAGTCGGGACAGGATGTGCGTACTGTGCTTGAAGATGCTCTGGAACAGGCTCGTGACAATCAGACTGTTCAACGCCGGTCGGGGATTTCAGAGCACGGATCAGGTGTTCGGGGTAAGGAATGAATCCTCATCGATTGAATTGTTCGCAGCTGGTCTGGTTTGCTTATGTGAGGGCGACGGGGACTGATATTGATGGTAATGGTGGTATGGGAGTTTATCCCAGGGATCTTACTGTCGGGTCATTACCCTATAATTACAAGACTATTTGGTAAATTGCTAATGGTGAGAAATGCGGTGACATGCATGGTGATCGCTCTTGCTGCGTTACTTTGTGTGTCGTGTTCAGCAGGTGGGGATATTCGTGTCGTCTCGATTGAGCAGGTCAGTACGGGCGAAGCGAACATCGTCGTGCGCATCAGCAATGGAGACTCGGCAGATAAGACGGGCTATCGCATGCGTGAAGGTTATATCGCCTTCTTGCATGATGATGGGACTGGAATTGTCGGCACCGCAGGTGCCATGGAGGGGGCATCTGTTCTCTGGTCGCCTCGTGGCGTCACATACGGGACCGCGACCTATGAGTACCTCACGACAGATGAGGGGACAACGCGTTTCACGCGTGAAACATCGAAACCATACGAGCTGCAGCGCTATGAGTTTCCGAACGAAGATGTGGGGGCGCTCTTTGTCCTTCAAGGACAACAAACCGTCGACGTATTAGGCACTGGGGGGACGCTGACATCGGTAGCTAACGCCGGTATTTTTCAGAATAACGGGCAGTGTGGGTCTCGTATCGTGTCGATCACTGATACGAAGCTGGCTCCGTCTGTTGCATTAGCGGCTTTTGAGGCATATTCCGCGCAGTCGAATGACGGTGAAGTACCGGAGAATATGGCGGTCGTTGTTCAGCTTACGGATCATGACGGTGATGTACCGCCGGTTCTTGCGGTCGCACCGATGATCGATGGGCTGACGTCGGGACAGAACATGTTCTCCTGTGAGGGCGATGTGGTGACGATGCCGAGTTTCCAGGCGACCTACCCCAACGCTTCGCGTGATAACGGACTCGATGCGAATGTGGGAACGATGGTTCTCCAGCGGTGGGACCTATCCACGGGCCAGCGCACGATCATTCCCGTAGTCGATGCGGAGGGAAGTGCCATAGAACTGAATGAAGAACGCACGATCCATCTGTATGAGGGGATCCAGGTGGGTAATGAGTACAGGTTCATCAGTGCAAACGGTGACGCTTTCGCGGTCGACGTGACCAGTGGGCAGGGACGTTACCTGTTTTCTATTCCCTCGCGGAGCCGTGACCATTCGACGGTGTTCCAGGTGTCTGCGACCGGTGTGTATGCACTTGAGGATCGCGGCGATGATCGTGTCGTCACCCTGTTCTACAGGCCATGGGACGGGGAAGAACAGAGGGAACTGTTCACGACATCAGACCTCGGCCGCTACCTCAAGGGGACGGCTCTCACGGGGCAGATGGACATTCAGTCCTTCGCGCTGCGCCCCGGCTGGGACGGCGGCGCGCAGTAACGCGGCGCAGTAACGCAGCACAGCCACGCCGCATCGTGCGCGGCACGACAGTGGGGGCGGTCTTCCAACGAAGACCGCCCCCACTGGCGTCTGTTGTTCACGGGCGCCGAGCGCTCGCGAACAGCATCACCGTCTACAGCGTGACGCCCACCTGGCCCAGCGCGAAGGCGAACTCCTCGCAGCGCGCCGCCCACCGGCCCTCGCGCCCGGACGGACCGGCGTGCCCGGCGACCATCTCGGTGCGCAGGATGATCGGACGTTCACGCGGGTCGCGCGCGGGAACAGACCCGGCCCCGGCCTCGTCCGTGGAGGGCACCTGGCCGGTGGCCTCGCGCAGGCGCTGCACCCACTTGGTGGGTTCGACGAACTCGACGCGCGTGTCGTTGACCGAGGTCGTTGCCATGATCGCGGGCAGGAGCACGCCGTCGGGCACGTTCTCGTACGGCGTGTAGCGGCTCATCGCGTCGAACACGGCGCGCGAGGTGAGCGGATTGCCCCACTCCTCCCACTCGCCGACGGTGAGCGGCAGGGTCGGATCCAGGATCGTCGTGAGCGCGTCCACGAAGGGCACGCCCGCCAGGACTGCGCGGAAGCGATCGGGGGCGGCGTTGGTGACCGCGCCCATGAGGAGGCCGCCGGCGCTGCGGCCCTCCGCGACCAGGCGGCCGGGTGCGACCCACCCGGAGTCGATCAGCCAGTCGGCCACGTCAATGAAGTCTGTGAAGGTGTGTTCCTTGACCAGCTCCTTGCCGTCCTCGTACCAGGCGCGGCCCATCTCGCCGCCGCCGCGCACGTGCGCGATCGCGTAGACGGTGCGGCGCAGGATCGGCAGGCGCAGGGTCTCGAACTCTGGGTCGTAGCTGACCTCGTACGAGCCGTACCCGATCTGCCAGCCCGCGTGCGTGCCGTCCGGGCGCGCGTCGCGGTGGTGGATGAGGGTGACGGGGATGCGGGTTGCGCCGTCGCGCGCGAGCACCCACACGCGCTCCTCGACGTACTCGGCGGGGTCCCAGCCGGGTGCCTCGCGGGTGCGCAGGGTCCGCACGGCAAGGGCCGCGGTCTCGCTTGTGTCCTCGGGGTGCGTGTTCTCGGGGGACGAGGCCGGGGCCGGGTCCGGGTCCGGCAGAGAAACCTCGGCGACCGTGGGCGGCACGGTCTGTGACTGGAACTCCACGCGCAGCGGATCCTCCCACGGGGTCGGCACAGTCGTGATCGTGCGTACCGGGGCGTCCACTTCGACGCGCCGCCACGTGGGCTTTTCCTCGCGGCGGTCCCATACGTCGATCTGCGTGAGCGAACCCGAACGAAGCGAGAGTGCCACGTAATCTGCGTGGGCCTCGACGTCGGTGATGCGCTCGCCGGGTCCGGGGCTGCGAAGCGGCTCCCACGACTCGAACGGGGCGAGGGGCGCGGGTTCGTCCTCCGGCAGGGGAGTGCCCGGCGCGCGATCCGCCAGCGCCTGGCGGCTGTACGCGGGGGAGGACGTCATGCCCAACTGTGCCAAGGCCTCGGGTAAACCCCCTGCGGGCAGCATCGCCTGCGCGAGCGAACCCTCCTGCGTCAGCCCCGTATGCACGATGAACAGGCGGTCGCCGGCCGATTCCGCCGACACCAGCGTGCGGGGGCGTACCGACATGAGCGGCAGCGGGCGCACGGACGGGTGGGCGGGCAGCCACAGCCACGCGCGGCCCGCGGTCGACGACGACGAATGAATGACGACGTGCCCCGGGAAACCCGACGGTGCGAACCCCATCTCGAAGCCCTCGTCCGGCTCGACCAGCAGCAGCTCGTCGGCATCGCGAGGCGTGCCCACGCGGTGCAACCACACGTCGCACGCGCGCCACGCGTCGTCCACGCCCATGTAGATAAAGGAAGCGGAATCATCCGCCCACGCGAAGCCATATCCGGCGTCCACAACAGCCTCGTCAATGACGCGCCCCGACGCCTCCTGCACGACCCACGTGTAGCGCTCATCCCCGCTCGTGTCCCGCGCCCACGCGATCAGTCGCCCATCCGGGGACGGGTACAGGTCCGCCAGGCGGAAAAACTCATGCCCGCGCGCCCACTCGTTCTCATCGACGAGGAGCTCCTCGCCCCGCGTGGGTACACCCGGAGAGGGGACGAGCGGGACCGGAACCCCGGCCTCGTCGCGCTCGACCGGCGCACGGTGGTGCGTCGCGTACGACTGGCCCTCCGCGAAACGCCGGAAGTACCAGAACTCGCCCTCGCGGATCGGAACCGTCACGTCAGTGAGAGCCGTGGAGGCCTTGACCTCCTCCACGAGGCACGCTGCCGCCTCGCGCGTCGGCTCGGTCACCGCGTCCGCCCACGCGTTCTCCGCCTCCAGGTGCGCGCGGACCTCGGGGTTATCGCCGTCGCGCAACCAATCCCACGGGTCATCAAAATGCTGTCCGAACTGGTCGCGCACCCGATATCCATAACGTTTCGGGGCTACCGGGGGAGTGTTTGGCGAGGCCTGGGGTGCCTCTCGCGGGATCGTCTCAGTCATGGGGACCATCTTAGAGGCGGCGACCTGCGGAGCGGCGGCATGGCGATGCCGACATACTGAACCGACGGTAGAAGCGCATGCGCGGGCATGCGACACTAGGGGAGTGAACGACGAACAACGCCCGCGCGGATCCGCTGCCGCGCTCGAACCCGCGGCCCCGGCGCTCGAACCCGCGGCGCTCGCGGACCCGCCCGCGTCTCGTCCCCAGCCCGGCACTCCAGGACACGTGAACGAGGGAGCCGCCCCGGCCTCGTCCATCGCCCAGCGTACCCTGGCCTGGACGCGCGAATTCATCCAATTCGGACTCGTCGGAGCGACCGCGTTCATCGTCGATATGGGGCTGTTCAACCTCCTCCAACACGGGCCGCTCGGCGTCCTCGCCGGCCACCCCAACGCCGCGCAATTCATCGCAGCCGCGACCGCCACGCTCTACTCGTGGATCGCCAACCGCCTGTGGACCTACCGCGGTCGCACCCGGGACAACGCCACCCGCGAAGCCATCCTCTTCTTCGTCGCCAACATCTGCGGTATCGCTATCTCGCAGTTCTGCCTGCTGTTCACGCACTACATCCTGGGACTCACCTCGGCGCTGGCCGACAACATCGCCGTCTACGTCGTCGGATTTGTGCTTGGCACCGCATTCCGATTCTTCTTTTATCACTACGTGGTCTTCACCGGACGTACGCGCGCGTAGGTTTGACGCCCGGCGGTAGGGTCGAAACGTGAAGGAAACGGTAGAACACTATCCGACCCCCGAAGAATCCATCGCCACGATGGTCACCATCGACGACACCGCCCTCGTGTTCGAAGGCGGCGGCATGCGCAACGCCTACACGGCCGCGCTCGTGAGCCGACTCATCGCCGAAGGTATCAACTTCCCCCATATTTCCGGTGTGTCCGCTGGATCCAGTCACCTGTGCAACTTCACCTCCCGCGACGCGATCCGCTCCCACGCGACCTTCGTCGACCTCGTCGAAGATCCTGAATTCGGTGGCCTCAAGCACTTCCGTAAGGGACACGGCTACTTCAATGCCGAGTACATCTACCAGCAGATCTGCTACCCCGACGGTGTCTTGCCCTTCAACATGGATACATTCCTGGCAAACCCGGCCACCACGCGCGTCGCCACTTTCAATGCCTCGCGCGGTGAAGAATGCTGGTTCTCCAAGGAGGAAATGAGCACGCTGGACGCGCTCGGTCCCATCGTCCGGGCCTCCTCCACGCTGCCGATCCTCATGCCACCCGTCGAAATCGACGGCGACACCTACGTCGATGGCGCGCTCGGCCCCAACGGTGGGCTCCCCTTCGACCAGCCGCTGCGCGAAGGCTACCGCAAGCTCCTCGTCGTCCTCACGCGCCCCCGCGACTACGTCAAGGCCCCCATGCCCGCCAGTGTCGGCGCGCTCCTGCGCGCCGCATACCGCCAGTTCCCGTCTGTCTTTGAAGGCGTGGCACAGCGCCCCGACCGCTACAACGCCGGGCGTAAGTTCCTCTTCGAACTCGAGGAACGAGGCCAGGCCTACGTGTTCGCGCCCGACAACTTGTGGATCAATAACACCGAGTCTCGGCGCGAACGCCTGGAAGCCACCTACCGTGCTGGCCTGGTCCAGGCCGTGCGCGAAATGCCCACGATCAAGGCCTTCCTGGGGCTGTAGGGGTTTCTGGATTCCCCGTGGCGCGTGCCCCGCGCAGCTTTCCGCGGCATGTCGAGCATTCGATCGAGATAGCGCCCAACCCCTACATCTAGGGGCGCTTATCTGCCAACGACCCCTAGATGCGGGGGTGCGACACGCCCAAGACCCCTCTCATTGATGGTGATGCGTAACACGATTCATATGGTTGGGGGCGGGTTATGCACAGCATGGTGACGATCCTGTCCACAGTGCACACAGGGTGCTGGGGCCTCTGGAGGACTCTCGTTTTACCTGCTTGGTGAGGCGAAAACCCACGTGTTTGCGCGCATCTGCGAGGGCCTTTGTCAGGGGTGCGTCAAGCGTGTGATCAAGGGGTGTGATCCTGAGTGCTCGCTCTGTCCACAGGTGTGCGCCCCTTGTCCACAGTCGAGGCGGTGCACACAACATCTAGGGGTCGGTTGCGAGGATGGCCCCAAGGTGTAGTGTTGTGGTGTTCGCGGCGAACGAGCCGCCAGAGAGTCAATTAGGTAAGCAACGTCCGGCCCCAAGCCGCAAGGAGACACGAATATGTCGATCACCGTCTACTCCAAGCCCCGCTGCCCGCAGTGCGACGCGACCTACCGCGCCCTCGACAAGCAGGGCATCTCCTACGAGAAGATCGACGTCACCCAGGACGCAGAATCCCTCGCCTTCATCAAGGGTCTCGGCTACCAGCAGGCCCCCGTCGTCGTGGCCGGCGAGGACCACTGGTCCGGCTTCCGCCCTGACCGCATCAAGGCCATCGCCGCCGCAGCCCTGGCGATGTCGGCCTGAGGCGCGTCGACAAGCCCCGGCCACTCGGCCGGGGCTTTCACATGTCCGGGTAGGGACGAGGCCGAGGCAACCCCGCGTAAACGCACAGATACGGGTCGCGTGGTGAGGAATGCGACAAGCCGTGTGACCAGGGGAAATGCCTGACCAGTGTGGCTAGCACACCTGCCCCATCCGGGCGCGCTCATGAGGCCTGCTGCTGCGTCAATGATCCCACAAGGGGACACGCCCCCACGTCACCGCGCCCAGGCCTCGTCAGTGAGACACTAGAAGCTCACCGTCCCGACAAGTCGGAAGGAACATCATGGGCAGCGTCGTCTACTTCTCGTCGGCGACGGGCAACACCCGCCGTTTTGTTGAAAAGCTTGGCCTCCCGGCTGCGCGGATCCCGTTGCGCCCCAAGGATGAGCCGCTGCGCGTGCGCGAGGAGTACGTGCTGATCGTGCCGACCTACGGGGGCGGCAATATTAAAGGCGCGGTTCCTAAGCAGGTCATCAAGTTCCTCAATAATCCCGAGAATCGTGCCCTGTGTAGGGGTGTCATCTCGTCGGGCAATACCAACTTCGGCAAGGCCTACTGCATCGCGGGCGACATCATCGCGGCCAAGCTGGGGGTTCCCCACATGTATAAGTTCGAGCTCCTTGGCACGCCTGAGGATGTCTCCAGAGTTCGCGAAGGACTGGAACAGTTTTGGCAGAAAACTACACCGACACAGGCGTAGAGGAAGCTCTCTCCCCGGAGCTGGACTACCACGCGCTGAACGCGCAGCTTAACCTGTACGATGCGGACGGACGCATCCAGTTCGACGCGGACCGTAAGGCCGCTCGCCAGTACTTCCTGCAGCACGTCAACCAGAACACGGTGTTCTTCCATGATCTGGAGGAGAAGCTGAAGTACCTGGTGGATGAGGGCTACTACGAGCAGCACGTCCTGGATCAGTACGACTTCGCGGATATTAAGGCGCTGTATAAGCAGGCCTACGCCCACAAGTTCCGCTTCCCGACGTTCCTGGGCGCGTTCAAGTACTACACGTCGTACACGCTCAAGACGTTCGACGGGAAGCGCTACCTGGAGCGCTTCGAGGATCGCGTTGCCATGGTGTCTCTGTACCTGGCGCGCGGCGACATCGAGCTGGCTCGCAGCTTCGTTGACGAGATCATGACGGGCCGCTTCCAGCCGGCCACCCCGACGTTCCTCAACGCTGGCAAGGCGGCGCGCGGCGAGCTGGTGTCCTGCTTCCTGCTGCGCATTGAGGACAACATGGAGTCGATCGCGCGCGGCATCAACTCTGCGTTGCAGCTGTCCAAGCGCGGCGGTGGCGTCGCCCTGCAGCTGACGAACCTGCGTGAGTCGGGTGCCCCGATCAAGAAGATCCAGAACCAGTCCAGCGGCGTCGTGCCCGTCATGAAGCTGCTCGAGGACTCTTTCTCCTACGCGAACCAGCTGGGCGCGCGTCAGGGAGCGGGTGCCGTGTACCTGCACGCGCACCACCCGGACATCATGCAGTTCCTCGACACCAAGCGTGAGAACGCGGACGAGAAGATCCGTATCAAGACGCTGTCCCTGGGCGTTGTCATCCCGGACATTACGTTCGAGCTGGCGCGCAAGAACGAGGACATGTACCTGTTCAGCCCCTACGACGTGGAGCGCGTGTACGGCGTGCCCTTCTCCGAGATTTCGGTGACGGAGAAGTATCACGAGATGGTGGACGACGGTCGTATCCACAAGAAGAAGATCAACGCGCGTCGTTTCTTCCAGACGATCGCTGAGATCCAGTTCGAGTCCGGCTACCCCTACATTGTCTTCGAGGACACGGTGAACAAGGCGAACCCGATCAAGGGTCGCATCACCATGTCGAACCTGTGCTCGGAGATCCTGCAGGTGTCCGAGGCCTCGACCTACAACGATGACCTGTCGTACTCGCACGTCGGCAAGGACATCTCCTGCAATCTGGGTTCGCTTAACATCGCGAAGACCATGGATTCTCCGGATTTTTCTAAGACGATTGAGATGGCGATTCGCGGCCTGACGGCTGTGTCCGACCTGTCGGACATCGGCTCGGTGCCGTCGATTGCGCGCGGCAACGCGATGAGCCATGCGATTGGCCTGGGCCAGATGAACCTGCACGGGTACCTGGCGCGCGAGCACGTGCACTACGGGTCCGAGGAGGCGCTCGACTTCACGAACATGTACTTCATGACGGTTCTGTTCGAGGCCATCAAGGCCTCGTGCACAATCGCGCGCGAGCGCGGTGAGCGCTTCGAGGGCTTCGAGGACTCGAAGTACGCGTCCGGCGAGTTCTTCCGCAAGTACATCGACGAGGAGTGGGCACCCGCTACGGACAAGTGCCGCGAGCTGCTCGCCGCCTCGTCCATCAAGGTCCCGACCCAGGCGGACTGGGAGGCCCTGGCTGCCGACGTCGCCACGTACGGCATGTACAACCAGAACCTGCAGGCGGTTCCGCCGACGGGTTCTATCTCGTACATCAACAATTCGACGTCGTCGATTCACCCGATCGTGTCCCGCGTGGAGATCCGCAAAGAAGGCAAGATCGGCCGCGTCTACTACCCGGCACCGTACATGACGAACGAGAACCTGGAGTACTACCAGGACGCGTACGAGATCGGCCCGGAGAAGATCATCGACACCTACGCGGTGGCCACCCAGCACGTGGATCAGGGCCTGTCGCTCACGTTGTTCTACCCGGACACGGTGACGACGCGTGATCTGAACAAGTTCTACATTTACGCGTGGAGGAAGGGCATCAAGACTCTGTACTACATGCGCCTGCGCCAGATGGCCTTGGAGGGCACGGCGGTTGAGGGCTGCGTGTCCTGCATGCTGTGACGTGACGCCCGTTTGTCGGGTGGTGCGGGGGTCGGGAAACCGGCCCCCGCACCGTTTTGTCAGGGACGAGGCCGGGGCGCGGTCCGCGGGAAATATACAGGTTTGGTGTGTGTGAGCCTCGCCGTCTATTCGGATTTTTGGAAAGCTACTCGTATGATGTGGGAGGTAAATCCCCTCACATCTTCCCGGAGTAAGCGATGAGCGATCCCATGAATCCCTACGGCGGCGGCGTCGGGGGCCAAGGCGGCTACGACCAGCAGGGTATGTACGGCGCTCAGGCGGCGTACGGTTCTCAGCCTGCGTATGGTGC
>NZ_CAJPJE010000019.1:0-37224 GCF_905369875.1 Actinomyces sp. ICM47 | reverse complement strand
GTCGGTGACGACCAGGGCCGGTGGCGCGATCCGGCTCATGAGCGCGCCCCAGGCCCGAGAATTCTCACTCCTAGCCGCATACCAGCCCAGCACACAATCGGGTGTTTGGGCGATGAGCACCACGGCGCCTCGGCCCAGGTGGATACCGTCAACGAAGATGACGTCATGAACCTCATCGATGATCGGGCTAAAAGGCCATAACTGCCACAACGGCTCACAACGGCTGCGAAACGAGCGGCCCCCGCCAGGCAAATCCGCCTGACGACGTCGACCCAGCAGCCAGGCCACGAATTCATCAAGATGCTTGGCCGTGGAGTCTATTTCGTTCAACGTCGTGATTTTGCAGGGTTGACACCGCCAGCGCTGACGACCTGTTGACGTCTTACCGTGACGGATCATGGGACAGCCACACACAGGGCATGATGCAGTATTCACAAGAACGAGGCAAACACGACCAACTAAAATAGTGACTTTCCCGCGCGACAAAGCCGAAAAGTCACCCTGCTAGCAACACGATCTGTCCATCCTCATAGTTGGTCCCAACCAACTAAAACACCGACTTTCCCGCACCAGAAAGCCAAAAAGTCACCCTTCCAGCAACACGTAGTGTCCTATAACCCCAGCACGCACACACGCGCCCACACACCATCCAGGCATAACAAAACCGCCCGGCCCCATCGGGGCCGGGCGGCAGTGGCGGTAGCGCTGGGATTTGAACCCAGGGTGGCTGTGACACCACACAGCATTTCGAGTGCTGCACCTTCGGCCGCTCGGACACGCTACCTTACCCGGATACTCTACTACATGGACCCCCACAGAGCGCAAATCGACCGGGAAGTCTGGGATCAGGGCCACACAACGTCACAAGATCACACTGCAGCACGCAACACGGGCACCACCTCAGCATTTAGAACGGTTGAAAACACAATTAGGTAACCGCATACCATTCACGACAACGCATACATGCTCTACTCTTGCAGGGTATCTATTCAACGCAGCGAAAGGATTTTTCGTGTCTGCGCCAACTGCGGCGAAGCAAACGTCGCTCAAAGAACTGACCCTCCGCGGCATCATCATCGGCGGCATTATCACGCTGGTGTTCACGGCCGCGAACGTGTACCTGGGTCTGAAGGTTGGTCTGACCTTCGCGACCTCGATCCCGGCAGCCGTCATTTCGATGGCAGTTCTGCGATTCTGGGGCGACCACACGGTCCAGGAGAACAATATCGTCCAGACGATTGCGTCGGCGGCGGGCACGCTGTCGGCTGTCATTTTCGTCCTCCCCGGCCTCGTGATCGTGGGCTGGTGGAGTGGCTTCCCCTACTGGCAGACCATGTTCGTATGCGCGGTCGGCGGTTCACTGGGCGTCATGTACTCGATCCCCCTGCGTCGCGCGCTCGTGACGGGTTCGGACCTGCCATACCCCGAGGGTGTGGCCGGCGCTGAGATCCTCAAGGTCGGCGACTCCCAGGAGGCCGGCGAGGACAACAAGCGCGGCCTGCTGGCGATCACCTGGGGTGCCCTGGCCTCGGCGGCGATGGCCCTGTTCGGCTACCTGAAGGTGACGGCCTCCGAGGTCGGCGCCGCCTTCAGGATCGGCTCGACGGGCACCATGCTCTCGACTTCCCTGTCGCTCGCGCTCATCGGCGTGGGCCACCTGGTCGGCATGACGGTGGGCGTTGCGATGCTCATCGGCATGGTGATCTCCTACGGTGTCCTGCTGCCCCTGTACGCGAACGGCCAGCTGGAGGGCGCTGAGGACCTGACCGATGCTCTGTCGACGGTCTTCAAGACGGATGTGCGTTTCATCGGTGCGGGCGTCATGGCGATCGCCGCTATCTGGACGCTCATCAAGATCATGGGTCCGATTGTCCGCGGCATGTCCGAGTCACTGCGCGCCTCACGCGGCGCACAGGAGGCGGGCGCCCAGATCGACCGCACCGAGCAGGACATCCCCGGCAAGTGGGTCATCGTTTCCATCTTCGTGGCCATGGTTCCGATCGCCGGACTGCTGTGGTGGTTCATGCGCGGCACGCAGATCGAGCACAACACGGCCGTCCTGATCGCCGTCTCGGTCCTCTTCATCCTGCTCGCCGGCCTGCTGGTCGCGGCAGTGTGCGGTTACATGGCGGGCCTCATCGGCTCGTCGAACTCGCCCGTGTCGGGCGTGGGCCTGCTGGTCGTCGTCATCACGGCGGTCGTCATCCTGGCGGTGCACGGTCGCGGTTCGACCACAGAAGAGAACACAGCGCTCATCGCCTACACGCTGTTCACCTCCGCAATCGTGTTCTGCATTGCGACGATCGCGAACGATAACCTGCAGGACCTCAAGACCGGCCAGCTGGTGGGCGCGACCCCGTGGAAGCAGCAGGTTGCCCTGGTCATCGGCGTCGTCTTCGGCTCGCTGATCATTCCTCCGGTTCTGGAGCTGATGCAGAACTCCTTCGGCTTCCAGGGTGCGCCGGGCGCTGGCCCGGACGCGCTGGCGGCCCCGCAGGCCTCGCTGATTTCCTCGCTCGCGAAGGGCGTGCTCGGCGGCGGCATCGACTGGAAGCTGCTGGGTATTGGCGCGGCGATCGGCGTTGTCGTCATCGTCATTGACGAGGTCCTGCGCCCCGCCTCGAAGGGCAAGCTGGCCCTGCCTCCGCTGGCCGTCGGCATGGGCATCTACCTGCCTGCGTCGCTGACGATCCTGATCCCGATCGGCGGCCTGATTGGCTTCCTGTACAACAGGTGGGCTGACAAGCAGGCGGACGTGGAGCGCGCGAAGCGCTTCGGCACGCTGGCTGCGACGGGCTTGATCGTGGGCGAGTCCCTGTTCGGCGTTGTCTACGCGGGTATCGCGGGCGCGACGGGGTCGGAATCCCCGCTGGCGCTGCCGTTCATTCACGATGGCTTTACTCCCATCGCAAACGTGCTCGGTATTGTGTTCTTCGCGGGTGCGACGTGGCTGCTGTACGGCTTTGCCCGTAAGATCACGCGCGACGCGGATCGCGACTCGGCGGCGAAGGCAGCGGAGTAGACCGCTCTGGGCTGACCCGGTCACTCACTTTTCCCCGGCCTCGTTCACTCACCATGGACGAGGCCGGGGTTCCTTATGTGCTCATCTGCCCCCAGCGGGTGGGAACTTACGCCCACTGGGACGGACATAAATCCCACGATGTGACCACCGCATCGCTTGACACCTGGGGACTAAGCCCATGTCAAGGCACATTTGACTGCAATTCAGTAAAATTTAAGCTCCCATGACTAACAAAAGAATGATACTTTTATAACATGAGTCACATCCTGGAACCGGACGTCACGTGGCTGCGGGACCCAGGGGCGTCGGTGAACCGTTTGACGGTGCACGCGACGTGGAGGTCACGCAGGCCACTCCAGCTGCTCTCCAGCACCTGGCAGGTTACCGGTGTCACTGGCACCGCCTCGGAGCTCATTGAGAGGGCTCCTTCTTATCAACATTTCGGCGCGACATCCGTGCCCGGCATCCTGGAGCTGGATGGCACGTGGATGCGCGGTGAGGTCCAGACCCGCGAGGAGGACGCCTCCCGTTTCGACGACACAGAGTCCTGCGACCTGGCGCGCGCCTCGATTCTGCGTCGCGAATTCATCTTCGATGCTCCCTTGAAGGAGGCGGTTGAGCGCGGTTGGATGATGACCTTGACCTTCGGCGGGTTCTCGGGTCCTCTCTACGCGTGGGTTGATGGAACCTTCGTTGGTTTCTGTGCGGATGGTTTCATTCCTGCCGCCTTTGACGTGACCCACGCGCTACAGCCCACCCACACGCATACGCTCGCTGTTTTGCTGATGGATTCGCCGGTGTGCTGCCACGGCCTGTTCCGCGAGGTGTCGCTGGAGGCGCGTCCCCCGGCACACATTGTGGATCTTGTGCCGGTGGCGTCCCACGACGGGCGCGCGGGTGCTCTGACGCTGCGCGTCGAGACCACGGGCGGCGTCGAGGTGCACGCCACCTTAGTGAACGAGGCCGAGCAGGCGGAGCTATGGTCTGCCTTCGGGTCGCCTGACGACGTGTTCGAGGCTCGTGGACTCAAGGTGCTCCCGTGGAGCGCGGAGGAGCCGGCGCTGTACCGGTTGATCGTGACGCTGCGCGACGAGGAGGGGATCAAGGACACGGTGTCCCTTGACCTCGGTTTCCGCAGCATTGAGGCGACGTCCCAGGGTGTGACCCTGGGCGGTAAGGCCTTGATTTTGCGGGGCGTCACCCGCAACGAGTGCGACGGGCGCACGGGCTTGGCGGTCAACTTGCCGGAGATGCTCGACGACATCGTGTGGTGTAAGCGCCACGGCGTCAACACGGTTGTGATCACCGACGCACCCGGGCATGCTCGTTTCCTGGAGTTGGCCGACGAGTACGGCCTGTACATCATCGACTGCACGTCAGCCCTGTATGGCCCGGGGGTCGCACGCGACGAGGCAATCGAAGCGGCGATCCGCCGCGACCGCGCGCACCCGAGCGTCATCGCCTGGGCGATGGGTGATGAGGAGGACGAGGTCCGCGCCGCCCGCTCGCTCGATCCGACACGAGCGGAGTACTCCCAGGCCTGCTTCCCGGACCTGCGCAAAGTGCGCGGCGAGGAGCTGCACTACGCGCCGGTGACGGTTGCGCCCTCGTATTCGGGGGTGATGGTGCGTAACCACATGACGTTTACGTCAACGGCGGATCTGGAGTTCCTGTGCCGCGTCGTCAACGAGGGTCGCGTGACGTGGGAGTACTCGGCATCCTTGGATGTGGCACCCGGAGAGACGGGTTTCCTCTCGGTGCCGTGGCCTTCGCCGGGGCTGCGCGAGGTCTCGGTGCGCCTGTCCTACAGCACGGGGTGGGCACCGGCGGGCTTTGAAATCGCACACGGAGACTTGTCGATGTAGTCGTGCCAACAGTCGGATAGATGCGTGGGGGGTGACTCGCTCGAGTCGCCCCCCACGTCTGTCTGTGCGCGACGAGGCCGTGGCCAGGAACCGGGGAGGGCCTCCTCAGGCGACGAGGCCCTGGAGGGAACCCAGGCCTCGTCAACGAAGGAACGAAACGTTCAGCGGAAGGCTGCACGCCTCGTCGGGATGGTCGGCATACCGAGCATGACGGAGCCGGACCCGCCGCACGATGCCGGCTCTTCGACGTCCACGAGCTGCAACACGTCGCCGTCGCGCGCCTCCGGGTCCTGTAGGGCGGTGGCGAGCATGAGCTTGATGCGGTTGAGCTGGTTGACCTCGGAGGCGCCCGGGTCGTAGTCGACGGCCACGATGTTGGCCTCGGGGTATCGGGTGCGCAGCGCCCGGAACATGCCCTTGCCGACGATGTGGTTGGGCAGGCACGCGAAGGGCTGGGCGCAGATGATGTTCGGGCAGCCGTGTTCGATCATGTCGACCATTTCGGCGGTCAGGTACCAGCCTTCGCCAGCCTGGTTGCCCAGGCGCGCGATGTCCTGGGAATGCTCGATCATTTCTTCGATGGGCCGGTGCGCCTCGAACTTGCCGTTCGTGGCCGCGAACGCGCGGTGCACGGGTTTCTCGTACTTCTTGAGCGCCCACAAAACGATCGGCATGATGTAGCGCTGCTTGCCGTCGATGCCCAGGTTCTCCTTGTCCCAAGCGGCGGTCGCCACCGAGTTGTGGAAGAACTGCATGAGGCCGGGCAGTTCGGCCTCGCAGCCCTCGGCCTCGATGACGTCGACAGCGTGGTTGTTGGCGTCGGGGTGGAACTTCACGAGGATCTCGCCGACCAGGCCGACGCGCGGCTTGCGCGGGATGTCACGCAGCGGCAGGGCGTCGAAGGCGCGTACGCATTCGCGGATGAGCTTCCCGTAGGAGGTGCGTCCGCCGAGGGCACCGACGCGTCCCGACGTGATCCACTCCTGGACGTAGCCGTCCCACGTGCGGTACAGCTCCATCGCGGAGCCGGGCTCGGCCTCGTAGGGGCGCACGCGCAGCAGCATCGACTGGATGGCGTCGCCAATGACGAAGGCCTGGATGGCCTTGTGGATGTGGGTGACGCCCAGGCGGAAGCCCGGGTTGTCCTCGAAGCCCTGGACGGACAGCGCGATAACGGGGACCTGCGGGTATCCGGCGTCGCGCAGGCCCTTGCGCAGCAGGGCCGCGTAGTTACTGGCGCGGCACATGCCGCCGGTCTGCGTGATGCCCACGGCCGTGCGGTCGGGGTCGGCGCGCCCGGAGATGAACTCGTCGAGGAGCTGGCCGATGACGACGATCGCCGGGTAGCACGAGTCGTTGTTGACGTATTTCAGGCCGACTTCCATGGAGGTGCGGCTCGTGTGCTCGAGGACGCGCACCTTCAGGCCCGCGCTCGCGAACAGCGGGGTGAGGAAGCGGAAGTGGATCGGGGACATCTGGGGGGCCAGAATCTCGTAGCCGGCCTCGCGCATCTCCTCGGTGAAGACGGCGCGGGGCTGGATGTGGCCGGCTGCCTCCTCGCGGGCGGCGTCGCCGGACGGGTCACGCAGGGTGGCAGTGTCGACGGAACCCGACACCAAGCCCACGGACGAGGCGGGGGCCAGTTCCGCTCCATCCGCTCCGTTTTCGCCGTCCCCGGCCCCGGCCTCGTCAATAGTGGAGGCAAGGGAAGCGCGCTCGGTGATCGCCGCGTCGAGGGAACGCAGGCGAATCTTCGCCGCACCCAGATTGGAGACCTCGTCGATCTTGAGGACGGTATGTACGTCGCCACGGCCTTCGAGGATCTCCTGGACCTGGTCGGCGGTGATCGCATCGACGCCGCAGCCGAAGGAGTTGAGCTGGACCATTTCGAGGTCGGGCTCGTCGCCGACGCGGGCGGCGGCCTCGTAGAGGCGCGAGTGGTAGGACCACTGGTCGAGGACGCGCAGGGGTCGTTCGAGGCGGGCATCGATGATGGAATCCTCGGTGAGGACAGCCATGCCGAGGCCGACGATCACCTCGGGGATGCCGTGGTTGATCTCGGGGTCAAGGTGGTAGGGGCGGCCCGCCAGCACGATGCCGCGCACGCCATGCTCACGCATCCACTCGATGGTTTCGACGCCCTTCGCGCGGATTTCGGCCTTGACGGCGGCGTCTTCCTCCCAGGCCTTGTCGAGGGCGGCCTTCATCTCCTCGACGGGGATGTCGTAGCCGTACTGCTTGAAGGTCTTGGACAGGTGGGCGGGCAGGTACTCGCGGTTGCCGAAGTTGACGAAGGGGCTGATGAACTGGGTGCCCGGCTCCAAGAGGCGCTCCATGTTGTTGCGGATGACCTCGGGGTAGGTCGCCACGATGGGGCAGTTGAAGGAGTTTTCGGACTCGGTGAGCTTCTGCTCGAAGTCGACGCAGGGGTAGAAGATCGTCGTGATGCCCTTGTCCAGCAGGGACTCGATATGTCCGTGGACCAGCTTGGCCGGGTAGCACACGTTCTCCGAGGGGATGGACTCCATGCCGGTCTCGAAGAGGTCGTGGTTGGAGCGGCCCGAGATCATGACGCGGAAGCCCAACGCGGTGAGCATCGTGAACCAGAACGGGTAGTTCTCGTACATGCCGAGCACGCGCGGGATGCCGATGTCGCCGCGGAACGCCTTCTTCTCGGTGAGGCGGCGGTAGCCGAAGATCCGCTTGTACTTCCAGTCGTAGAGGTTGGGCAGCTCCGACTTCTTGGGCACGCGCTCCAGGGACGCGCCGCGCTCGCAGCGGTTGCCGGACACATGACGCTCGCCGTTGGAGAACGTCGAAATCGTCATCTGGCAGTGGTTCTGGCACAGGCGGCAGGTCTTACGGGTCGTGTCGACGCTGAAGCCTTCAAGGACCTCGATCGTGGCCAGGGACGAGGTCCCCTCCCCCGTGTCGTGCATGCGCGCGGTCAGGGCGGCGCCGTACGCGCCCATGAGGCCCGCGATGTCGGGGCGCACAACCTCGCGGCCGGTGAGCAGCTCGAAGGCGCGCAGCACCGAGTCGTTGAGGAAAGTGCCGCCCTGGACGACGACGCGCTCACCCAGGTCCGAGGGCTCCTTGAGCTTGATGACCTTGTAGAGGGCGTTACGCACGACGGAGTAGGACAGACCGGCGCTGATGTCGCGCACGTCCGCGCCTTCCTTCTGCGCCTGCTTAACGGAGGAGTTCATGAACACCGTGCAGCGGGTGCCCAGATCCACGGGGGACTCGGACTCCATAGCCATGCGCGCGAAGGAGCGCACGTCTGTGCCCATCGTCTGGGCGAAGGTCTGCAGGAAGGAGCCGCAGCCCGAGGAGCAGGCCTCGTTGACGGAGATGGAGTCCACCGTGTGGTCGCGGATGCGCAGGTACTTCATGTCCTGGCCGCCGATGTCGATGACGGAGGTGACGCCGGGGCAAATGAATTCGGCTGCGCGGTAGTGGGCCATCGTCTCGATCTCGCCCTCGTCCATGGTCAGGGCGGCCTTGACGAGGCCTTCGCCGTAGCCGGTCGCGCACGAGCGGCCGATCTCGCAGCCCTCGGGCAGCGCGCTTCTCACGGCGCGCACGATGTCGACGGCGGCAGCCACTGGGTCGCCCTCGTTGGAGGCATAGTGAGTGAACACGATGCGGTCCTGGGAGTCGATGACGACGGCCTTGATCGTCGTGGAGCCCGCGTCGATGCCGAGCCAGCAGCGGCCCTCGGCCTCGTCGAGGCTGGCCTTGGGGATGACGTCGAGGCTGTGGCGGGCGATAAACTCCTCGCGGTCCTCGGGGGTCGCGAAGAGCGGATCCATGCGCGGGGATTCGACCTGCACGGGGGCGGCGGCGAGGCGCTCCATGAGGGTCGTGAGCTTCTCGCCGCGGGTGTCGACGGGGGTCGCGCCCGCTTCCTCGGCCTGACGTTGTTTTTTGGCGGCCTCCTTCTGCGCGAGGAGGGCCGCGCCGATCGCGACGTAGAGCTGGGCGTCATCGGGGGTGACGAAGGCATCGGCCTTGGGCAGGAGGGCTTTGTAGGCCTCGCGCAGGGCGGGCAGGAAGTGCAGAGGGCCACCGAGGAACATGACAGTTCCGCGGATCGGGCGCCCGCACGCCAGGCCGGCGATGGTCTGGGTGGCGACGGCGTTGAAGATGGAGGCGGCCAGGTCCTCGTGGGCGGCACCCTGGTTGATGAGGGGCTGGATGTCGGACTTGGCGAAGACGCCGCAGCGCGAGGCGATCGGGTAGAGCTGGGTGTGGCGGGTCGCCAGCTCGCCGAGGCCGGAGGCGTCCGTGTGCAGGAGGGTCGCCATCTGGTCGATGAAGGCACCGGTGCCACCCGCGCAGGTGCCGTTCATACGCTGCTCGGGGGTGGGGTGCAGGTAGGTGAGCTTGGCGTCCTCGCCGCCCAGTTCGATGACGACGTCGACTTCGGGGTGGAGGCGCTGGGTGGCCTCGGTCCCGGCGATGACTTCCTGGACGAAGGGGATTCCCATGGCGCGGGCGGTCGTCAGACCGCCGGAGCCGGTGATGGCCGCGTGGACGCGGGCACCGGGCAGGGCGCGCTCGACGTCGGCGAGGAGGGCCCCGAGCGATGCGCGCACGTCGGCGTTGTGACGACGGTAGTCAGAGAAGAGGCGACGGTTTCCATCCAGGACGACGGCCTTGACCGTCGTGGAGCCGACATCGATGCCGAGCTGGTAGGGGCGCGTGGCCTCGTGGTGACCCTGTGTTGTCATGGGACCTCCTTGAATCACCCAACAACATAGGTCGCGGGTATTGCCCCGTCAAAGGTATGGATTCCCTTCCCTAAAAACCACAGTAAAACGGCATAGAACCGGGGAAAATCACCTGTCCGACAGCGAAGGGCACGGAGGGGAAGCACAACACACCCGACAAGAATTACAACATATGAAGGGTTCCAAAATTAGACTCTTCGACAAGATAGCGGTCTGCCCAGTTTGCCTGCGCCCACGCGGCACCGCGCTGTCTGCCGCACCCACCGCGCCATGGCCTCGGTGCACGCCGTGCCCCACTCTTCCACCCATTAGCCCTCTATTCCGCACGTAAACCCTCTTACCTGCACGTGGGCAGGGCCGCCTGCGTACGGAACAGCGGGTTAGCGTGCGGATCAGAGGTCCCACACTCGGAAATAGCAGGTGAGCGCGCGTCGCGTAGGAAGCATCCGCCAAGAGACGACACGTACACCCCGACTCACGCACGGGCGGCGACGGGGATTGCACGGACCTGGGTGGCCTTGACGCTCGCCCACAGGGAATCACCGACACCGAGGCCCAGGTCGGCCCACGCGGACGCCGTGACCCTGGCGGTCACCGAGACTCCGCCCGCGAGCGCGACGCGCACGCTGACGAGGGAGCCGTTGACGTCGATGCCTGCGACGACGCCGGGGAGGACGCTTCGCGGCGAGGCGTGGGATTCTTCACGGGAGAGGGCGATGGCCTCGGGTGGGAAGGTCAGAGCGATGCGCGCCGACTCTTCTCCGGAGGTGGTACCGTCGGAGGCCGCCCACAGCGTCCCCTCGCCGACGCGCACGCCGACGAGGCCGGGGCGGGCGACAGCGGGGCCGGTGACGATGTTGAGTCCGGCCAGGCGGGCCGCGAACACCGACGTGGGCGAGGCGAGCACGCGGGCGGGTTCGCCTTCCTCGACGATGCTCCCCTCCCCCATGACGATCATGTGGGAAGCGAGGGCCAGGACTTCGGCGATGTCGTGCGAGACGAGCAGGGTCGTGATGCCCGCGCCCGTGAGGCGCTCGCGCAGGACGGCGGAGACCTGGGCGGTGGCTTCGACGTCGAGGGCGGCGGTCGGCTCGTCGAGGATGAGCACATCGGGGCGGAACACGAGTGCGCGGGCGATGGCGACACGGGCGGCTTGGCCGCCGGACAGGTCGGAGGCACGCTTGTGGGCGAGGTCGGCGATACCCACGGCGTGCAACTGCTCGAGGGCGGCGGCACGGGCCTCAGCTCGACCGACGCCGCGCACGCGTAGCGGGAACGCGACGTTGTTGAGGACGCTCATGTGCGTGAAGATGCACGGTGCCTGGGAGACCATGGCAACGCCGCGCCGCCGCGCAGGCACGAAGGTAGCGGCGTCGTCGACGAGGCGCTCGCCGATCTGCGCGCGGCCGGAGTCGAGCCGCAGGGTCCCGGCGACAACTTGGGCGAGGGTAGACTTGCCCGCACCGTTGTGCCCGACGACGGCTGTCACGAGGCCGGGGCTCAGTTGCACATCCACGTCCCAGCCGCGCTCATTCACCGTCCCGGCGACGTGGACAGCGGCGGCGGAAGCGTCTTCACCGGAATCGCCGATGCCGGATTCCGGGTCAGCCGCCAGAGATCCCTCGGCGCGAGCACCCGAGTCAACCCCGGACGCAGAACCGCACCCCGACCTCGTCGATGACAGACGTGAACGCACGAGGGAGGCGACACTCCCCCACGGGGTTTCCGTCAGCGCAACGACGAGTGCTGCAACACCGAGGAGCACGACGCCGAGCGCGAGGGCCAGGTCGGCGTCGGACTCGCGTGCCAAGTAGATCTGGAGCGGCATCGTGCGGGTCACACCCTGCATGGACCCCGCGAACGTGAGGGTCGCTCCGAACTCGCCGAGGCAGCGGGCCAGCGCAAGGGCAGCACCGCGCCCCAGGCCGGGCAGAACGGTCGGCAGCGTGATCTGCCAGAAGACACGCGAGGGCGAGGCCCCCAGGGAGGAGGCCATCTCGTCGAGGCCGCGCTCACGGGCGCGCAGCGCGGATTCGAGGGTGACGATGAGGAAGGGCAGGGAAACGAAGACCTGCGCGATAACGACGGCTGTCGTCGTAAAAGCGATGTCGAGGCCGGCACTGCTCAGCAGGGCACCCAGCATCGAGCGCCTGCCGAAGGCCGAGAGCAGCGCGATGCCGGCAACGACGGGCGGCAGCGAGAGCGGCAGGGCGACGAGGATGCGGGCGGCGCGCACGCCCCGCCACGAGCGGGACAAGATGAGGGCAGCGGGCACCCCGAGGAGGAGGTCAACGCCGAGGGCCACGGCGCACGTGCGCAGCGACAAGCTCAGGGCGGCGGCGGCCTCGGGCGTCGCGAGCGTGGTCCCCAAGCTGGCCCAGTTGACGCGCCCCAGCATGAACGCGAGGGGCAGGACCAGAAAGCACAGGGCGAGCGCGCCGAGGCCCCCCGCCCATATGGGCAGGGGGCTGACGGCGGGCGTCCTGCATGAGGTCATACGTCGACGCTACTTGACGGCGGGAGTGAAGCCAGCCTCACTGAGGAGGGCCTGGCCTTCGGGGGACAGCACCAGGTCGATCCACTTCTGCCCGTAGTCCTTCTTCGTGGAGGTACTCACGAGCGCGATCGGGTACTCGTTGACGGCCTCGTCAGCACCCTGAATGTCGACGGTGTCGACGGCATCGCCCTCGGCCAGGGCATCGGACTTGTAGACGATGCCGGCGTCGGCCTGGCCGGAGGATACCTTGCCGCGCACGTCGGTGACGGCCTGTTCCTCGGAGACGGGGTGCAGGGTCACGCCGAGCTTCTCGGTGAGGGTCTTGGTGAGCTTGCCGCAGGGGACCTCGGGCGCGCAGATGACCAACTTAACGCCGTCGAGCGAGGAGTCGAGACCGGTGATGCCCGCCGGGTTACCGGGCGTCGTAATGAGGGTGAGGCTGTTAGACGCGAAGAGGGTCTGGTCGTCGACCTGGGAGGCGTCGGCGGCCTTCTTCATGGTGGACTCATTCGCGGTGGCCAGAACATCGACGTCTGCACCCTCGCCGAGCTGGGTGACCAGGTCCTGCGACCCGGCGAAGTTGAAGCGGACATCGACGTCCGGGTAGGCCGCCTCAAAAGAGGATTCGAGTTCCTCGAAGGTCTCGGTCAGCGAGGCGGCGGCGTAGACGTTGAGAACGACCTCGCGGGAGGGGACCGTTGCGTTGTCGGACGAGGCCGTGGAATCAGCAGCAGGGGTAGAGCCGGAGGTGCAGGCGGCCAAGGCCAGGGCGGCAGCACCCACGAGGGGGAGGAAGCGGAGGGAACGCACAGGGATCTCCTTTTGAGAGGGGATTGAACGCGATAAATCTAACAAGCGCGATGCGGCCAGGCAACAGGCTGCCGCGACAGTAATCTGCCGACGCTGAACGCCTTCATTTTCAAGGAAAATACCCCTACCTATTAAATTTGCTCTCACCCCGCTTAAAAAGACTCACGGGAGATCGCCGACCTCCGATCCACCACACGAACAGCACCCGGAGCGCACAAGCCAGCAATTGCCTCGGCCCCACCGGACATAAAACGCGCCCACACCCCGTGCCCTCATCGCCCTCTCACACCCATGAAAGGGACTAGGATCACACTCATACGTAACCACTTCTCGGAGGACACCATGCCCACATCCGTCGACTACGACCTGAGCCAGATCAACGCCCACATCATCGCCTACTCGGACCGCATCCAGCGCGGCACGAAGGAGGATCGGGCGACCCCCGCATGCGTTGGAGCGCTGACTACGGCAGGCCTGGACCAGGTGACGATGGCCGCGATCCCCGAGAGCGCCGACGTCCTCGACACGGAAATCCGCGAGGCACTCGCCGCTGGCGCGCGTTTCATCCTGATCCTGGGGGGCTCAGGCTTCGGCGTGGGCAACTATGCGCCCGAAGTCGTCCGCTCGATCATCGAGGTCGAGATCCCCGGCATCGCCGAGCAGATCCGCGCCCATGGCCTGACCAACACTCCCCTGTCGGGCCTGTCCCGAGAGGTCGTCGGCGTGACCGCGCGCGACTCCTCGGGGGCGCTCATCATCTCCTCCCCCGGCTCACACGGCGGCGCGCTCGACACCCTCGAGGTGGTCACACCCCTACTGCCCGCGATCTTCCACCAGCTCGACGAGCAGCGCTGACTCTCCCAAGCAGCAAGAAACGAGGCCTCGGCTCGTTAGTGTCCGGGGGCGGCGGCAAGGCCTGGCCGGGCTTCGAGATCGATCACTCCGAGCCGAAGGCTCGCGTGTGGCGATCTCGCGGGCGGGCCGCCGCCCCCCGGACACCAGAAACGAACGAGGCCGCGGCGTATGCCGCGGCCTCGTCGTTGTCGGAAGGTCAGCCCTTGCGTCGACGCAGGAACACAGCACCACCTGCGAGGACGACGAGCGCGCCGCCTCCGGCGATGAACCACCACAGGCTAGGGATGGGCGTCGCCGAGGAACTCGAGGACGCGGTCGTGACGACCGTGACGTTGCCGTCCGCGTCCTTCTGTTCAATGAGCGCCCCGGTGGCGTCGAAGTGGTACGAGATGCTGTCAACATCGACCCACTGGTCGACTACGGCTGAGGCGGAATTGTTGAAGTAGTAGCGGTTGCCGGAGGGGCCGTCCCACCAGCCGGTTGTCGCGGCGGGGCGACCCGCCTTGAACCACCAGGCGCGCGGGGTCTCGGATTCGTATTCGTGGCCCCACTCGGAGTTGGAGACGCCGTCGTAGGTAATGCCGTCCCCACTGAACTCACAGATCAGCGCGGGGACTTTAATGGAGTCCCAGATGTCGCCCATTGGGAACCACTTGGTGTCGCCGTGGAGGACCAGGAAGGACAGGCGGTCGGGACTGTCGTCGGACATGCCGGTCTGGATGATCGCGCCGGGGTGGAGTTTTTGCATGAAGGGGATGGAGTTGGAGGATTCAGCGCCGTGGTGGCCGGCCTTGAGCATGTCGACCTCGCCGACCTCATCGGCGATGCGGTCCTCGAAGCCGTTGGGGGTCTCCCAGTCGGATTCGGTGCTCATGAGGTCGGCGGCCAGGAAAGCGGTGTGCCCGTTGGCGGTGACCTTCGTCCCCCAGCCCATGAGGTTCGCGTCGGTGGTACCACGCGTCTTGTAGTACTCGTCCGCATCGAAGGGGATCATCTGGATGTCGGCCCCGCCGAGCGCGATGTGCGTGTTGTAGCCGTCGAGGCGCTGAATGAAGGTCGCACCGTAGCTGTCGACCGCCCAGTTTGCGGCGGTCACGAGGTGATCGTAGACGTACTGGTTGTCCCATAGGGAGTTGTCGTCGGTGATCCATTCGTCGGAGTATTCGGGGCTGAGGATGACCTTGGGCCGGTACTTGTAGATGATGTCGTCTGCGTTGGCGATGTGGTCGGAGTGGGCGTGGGTGCCCAGGTAGAACGCCACGTTGGTGTCGTTGACTCCCTGGTCGTCGAGGTATTGCAGGAGCCAGTCGGTGGTGGAGGCGGCAGCAATCGCGATGCCGGTGCGCACGGGGTAGCGCGGGTCGGAGCCGTCGGGCAGGTCCGCGTCTTCACCGCCGTCGATGATGCCATACCAGCCGCCGCTCTCGACGAGGATCGCGTCGGAGGATCCGGAGGAGAGGACGAAAATCTTCGTCTGCTCGCTTGTGCTGGGCGTGAAGGTGAGGGTGGAGGCGCTCACGGTCGAGGCCTCGACGGACTTCGCGTTCGCCAGCGGGATCGTGGTGCCAGGCACCCACGGACCGGACTGGGTGCCGCTCTGAGCGCCGCTTTGGGTGTCGTCGGCGCGGGCGGCCGGGGCGCTCACCAGGGTCAGGGACGAGGCCGTGGCCGCCACTGTGGCAAGCGCGAGGAGGACGGTGCGGCGGGTGCGTGACGACATCGGAGGGACCTTTCGCGCGGGATTTTTGTGTGTAGAATACCGCGCAAAGCGCCGCCCACCTGCGTCAATACGCGGTGCTTCGTGAGAGTTCTTTACAAGTTCTGCGGGGAAAGTCAGGAGGCGTAGGCGGCCCAGCGGCCGTTTTATTCAGCGCGTCGTGACGACAACTGGTCGAGCCATGCGATCAATTCGGGCATGTCGGTCCAGGGGGCCTCATCCCACGCCGTGGCCCCCTTCTCAAAGCTTGCCCGTCGATGCTTTACCCGCGAGCAAGCCGCGTCGGTTCCCTCGATAAACCACTGAGGAATCTCCATTGCTTTCTCATAAGCTCCCCGTTCCCACTTACTGAGGAGTTCCTCAACGACAGCACTTGCGGTCCGGCTCGAACAGACGTCCGCACAGTGGTAGACGAACCACGCCTCAATACAGGGATTCGACAGTTCCACTGCGCGGAGATACCCACTGACCCCAGCCAACCAGTTCTCCAGATCATGAATATGGGGGCGTTATCATCCACGTCGCAGACGATCCAGGCTCCAGCAGCACCATCACGCCCAACATCATCAGCCTTCCGCTTGATACTGACGATGAGATTCTTCAGCGACGACTTGTCTCGATTGCGACAGAAATCGAAGGCGAAAGCTCCCCGATAGCGCCACTGGTTGAGCGCCTTCAGGTATTCCCTCTCCGTTGCCCCCTCGACGGCGAGAATAACAACTGGCCGAGGGGCCCTATCGAAGGATTTCCCTCGTTTTCCCCGAGAGGAGTGCCTCGTCGGCGCCTGCTTCTTCTTACCCATGACGCCCCCTAGATCCGTGGGACGCCACCGAGGCGACCCGACATGTATATCCGCGGTAGGTCACTGCCCTTTCGAAGCACGTCGGAAGGAAAGTCAGTCAGCCGCGTCAATTCAGACCGGTGTTCGTTCTTCTCGACCAGCCAAATCTCATCGCGCCGCAGCAGGTCGGCACGCAGGAGGTGGAGCTCGTGCGTCGTAAAGATCAGCTGACGCTTCTCGCCCGGCCCCGATGAGTCAAGGAACAGCCGAAGCAGCTCCTCCGTCAGCTTGGGATGAAGAGAATCTTCGAGTTCGTCGATCAGGTAAACCCCCGAGTGCTGGCTTTTTCCCGCCCAGTACAGGATGGGCAATAGATTCAGGTAACGAATGCTCCCATCGGATTCCTGCTCGAGAGGAAGACGAAACTCGTGAGCACCGTCCTTATGGACGGTCACGAGGCGCTCGTACACGACGTCACCATCATCACCGAGCCGAGCACGAAAAACAGCCCCGCTTTCAGCAGTAAGGTATGCTTCGGAGGTCTTGTCGGTCAGCTGATCTTCGATCTCTTCGAGAACCTTGTCTTGTGCCGGAACCTTGTCCCGAGGAACGCTCGTGTAGCAAATACCTGAAATACCGGTGTCGGCAACCGTCAACCCCTGCCCGACGGCAGCACGAAATGCATCATCGTGGGCAATCTGCTGAGGCATGAGGATGTAGCGCGCGCCTCTCCCCACAATGGTGAGGCGTTTAAACCAGTCGATGACAGAACCCAGCAGGCTGCTCTCATCGTCGACCAAAGCCGCATTGAAGCAGGTCTCGAGGAACAGACGATTGGGCTGGACTGTCTTCGAGGCAGCATCGAGCGACGAATCATCTTCCAGATCACCATAAAGAGCGATGTCCTGCCCCTGGCGCACGAAGACCGCCTCCTCGTCTTCCGAGCGCAGGCGGTAGAGGACTTCCTCGACGATTGCATCCGCATTGAAGGCTACCTCGTAGTAGACGATGGCCTTTCGATCCGACGTCGCATCCTGTACATCGAGGACGATTTCGACGCCAATGACGCTGGGCCTGTTGTCACCGAAGAGAAGGTGCGGGTGATAGTGCAGGCGTTGCCCACGCTTACGCGGCTCGCGCAGCATGACCTGCAGGTGGGCGAGAGCATCGAGGAGAGTAGATTTCCCCGCCGCATTCGCGCCGTAGATTGCCGCAACGGGCAGGACACGGGACTTTCCGTCACGATAGAGAGTCCCACCGTAGCGACTCTCCTTCCCCGCAATCATCGTAAAATCAACCGGCTCAGAAAAGGACTTCCAGTTGTCGAGGTGAAGGACCCGCAGCATCGCACTCTCTCTTTCCGAATTAGATGTAAAAATTCTACATCTTCTCAGGAATGAATTCCGGGTGCTCTACACCACCCAGCCCTTTGAACAATCACCACACCACGGAAAATGCCACATATAAGCGTCGTCCGGCCGTTTCCATGTGCGGCCGGGCAGTACCCAGGCAGGATATTCGCGAAGAGTTCCTCGATCTGTCAGGAGGCGTAGCCCACCCAGCGGCCCGAGGAATCGAAGGTCGATCGACGCCCGTCAATGACCTGCATGCCGGTGACCATGGCACCGGAGCCACCCATGTAATACCAAGCACCGGCGACCTTGGTCCAGCCCGTGCTCATCGCACCGTTTCCACTCATGTAGTACCAGTTACTTCCGGAGTTCAACCAGCCGGTGTGCATGACGCCCGAGGCGGAGGAGAAGTACCAGGAGGAGCCATCCTGGAACCATCCGGTGGTCATTGCGCCGCTGCTAGAGAGGTAGTACCAGTCGCCGCCGCTACGCAGCCACCCCGTCACCATAGCCCCACTGCCTGACAGGTAGTACCAGGCCCCGTCATTGTGCAGCCACCCGGTAGACATTGCTCCGGAGGATCCAAGGTAGTACCAGCGATCATCGATGTGAACCCAGCCCGTGCGCATCGCGCCCGTGTGCGGATCCATGTAATACCAGGTGCCATGATCGAGCAGCCATCCGGTGGTCATTCGTCCATTGCTCAGGTAGTACCAGGAGCCGGAATTCCACATCCAGCCGCTTCCGGCGAGATGGCCGGACGCCTCAATGTAGTACCAGTCAGTTCCGTCATGAATCCACTCGGAGCTTGCCATCGCACCGGTGGCACCCATCCAGTACCAGGAACCACGGTCGTACACCCACGCCGACGCCTCGGCGGAGGGTTTGCCCGCGAAGTAGTACCAGTACCCGGAACGCCCCTGCCACCAGCCAGAAGTCGCCGAGGGGCGCGCCCCCTTGAACCACCAGGCGCGCGGAGTGACCCCACCATATTCATGCCCCCAGGACGCAGCAGAGAGGTCGTTGTAGGAAATTCCGGAGGAGGTGAAGGTGGCGACGATGGCGGGGATAGAACCCGCCGACCACAGATCCAGGGTCGGTGCCCACGACGTATCCCCATGAATAACGCTGTCCGTGAGGCTGTCGGGAGTGAACCACTTGGGACCCGTCTGGACGATCATGGAGGGGCTGAGTGTCTCCATGAATGGCGGGAAGTTCGAGCTCGCCATTCCATGGTGCCCGGCTTTCAGCAGGTCGACGTGCCCGACGATGGGGGCGATGCGGTCCTCGTAGCCGCCGCGAGCCTCGAGGTCCGCAGCCAGGTACGCGGAATGACCGAACGCGTTCACCTTCGCGGTGTAGGCGATGAGATTCGCATCGCGGACGCCAACTTTCTTGTAGTTTTCGTCCGGATCCACGGGAATCAGTTGGACATCCATATCGCCCAGCTGGATGTGCGTGTCGTCGTCGTTGACGTGCTGAATGATGGTTGCACCGTACGCAGATGCGGCCCAACGCGCGGCGGTCATCATGTTGTCGTAGCACCATTGGTTGTCCCACAGACGCGATTTGTCGGTGATCCAGTCGTCGGAGTATTCGGGGGTTAGGATCGCCTGGGGATGAAACGCGTAGATGATGTCGTCTGCGTTGTCGATATGGTCGGAGTGCGCGTGCGTACCCAGATAGAACACCAGGTTTGACGAGGTGACGCCGTTGCGCCTCAGATAGCCGAGGACCCAGTCGGTGTCACCCTTGGCCGCGCCTTCGATTCCGTCCCGCCACGGGTAGCGCGGGTCGGAGCCGTCGGGCGCGCCGACGCCTTCGCCGCCGTCGATCATGGCGAAGACGCCGCGCGATTCGAGGAGGATCGCATCCGCTGCCCCCGCCGTTGAGAGGATATGAATGCGTGTCGGCCCGCTCGTGCCGGGGAACGTCAGGACCTGGGCGCTTCCCCCTTCCTCCGCCCTCTCCTCGGACGAGGCCGTGGCCGCGTCAGCAGTATCAGCATCGCGGGCGCTCGTCTGGTCCACGGCAGCAGAGCCGCTCTGGGCTTCCTCCTCGGATCTTGACACCTGCGAGTCGGCAATGCTGGAATCGCTCTGCGCCCCCTGCTCGTCAACAGGGGCCGCGAGGGCGGCCGGAGCATAGGAAGTGGCAACGATTCCTGATACTATGGTCAGTCCGAGTCGCTGCCACAGATGACCGTGACGAAGATTCATGAGTGCACCTGGATGGGATGAGAGGCCTTGACACTTACTCTCTAAACCTATAGCCACTCAGGCATTACTGACAAATCATCAGCCGAGGCGAGACTCCCACCAGGCCCGGTCCTCGGGCGTATCGACATCCCGGCACACGTCGACGCTCACATCCACCCGCTCAAGCGTCAGGGCACGCAAAACCCGGCGCACCCCCATACCGCGCACGCTCCCATGACGCGCCACGGCCTCGTCGATAGCACGGCGCAGCGCCCCGGCACGGTAGACACCCATGAGGTACTGGTCGAATGGCTCGGGATCGCCGCCGCGCAGGATGCGCCCGTCGCACGCGATACCCAGGGGTTCGGTCAGGAGGCAGCGCAGAACGTCCGCAATGCCGGGGCAGTCCACGGACACGACGATCACCCAGCAATCTGCGCCCACGGACAGCGCCGCTAAGCCCGCGTCGATCCCCGCCAGAGGACCACCGCCCGGTGGATCCTCAAGGGTGCACGCCACACCGGAGGGGACGCGCACAGAGGGCGGAACGATAGCAACGACGCCAGCATCAGCAACTTCACCCAAAGCACAGCACACGCGGTCGACGAGTCGCACTCCACCGAACACAAGGTCCGGCTTCGAGACGCCTCCCAGGCGCTCACCGCCCCCACCGCCAACAACCATCGCCGCCAGACGCGCGCATGGCACGCCCACGCCACACGACGAATCTACGCCACTCACTCCCACGGCGCGAAGGTCAGCACGTCCGTGCGCTGCGTCGTCGCGTCCACCATCAGGACGCGACCAATGAGAGGCTCACCGAAGCCCACCAGCATCTTGATAGCCTCAGTCGCCATGGCGGTGCCCGCCTGACCGACGACCGGCCCCAAAACACCCACCTGAGTCGAGGCCGGAGTCGTTCCCGGGGCAGGCTGCACCGGGTGCAGACTCCGCAGCGTCAGGGACGGCACGGGAGCAGGAGCCGCGGACCAGAAGACACTGACCTGATAGGCCATGCGCACGACCGTCCCCCACACGAGGGGCACGCCCGAATCCGCGCAGTAGTCCGCCACCAGATACTTCGCGTCGAAATTATCCGTGCACTCCACGATCAAATCCCACTCGCGGCCATGCTCGTCCAGCCACTGACGCGTCACATGCCCAAAGCGCTCGAATTGAACCGACGAGTTGAGTCCACTGAGATGACGCACGGCTGAATTCGGCTTCGGAACCCCCACGTCACCCTCACCATGCAACAGCTGACGCTGTAGGTTCGACACCTCAACGACGTCGGAGTCACAGATACCAATCTGTACCGATGCCCGCCGCCGTCAGGTACAGCAGGACGGGCGAACCCAGGCCTCCCGCACCCACGACAAGCACGCGAGAAGCAGCCAAGCGCGCCTGGCCCGCCTCACCGATACCTGATACCAGCCAATTGCGCCGGAAACGTTCCAGCGCCAGATCCCCGGCCTCGTACCTCACAGGCGCACAGTGCAGCGGAACCGCGACAGAACGCCCCGAAACCGCAGCGTCACGCGCGTACGGATCACCGATCGTCATCGCTTACAGACCCGACCAGTTGTGGGAACCATCGGTCAGCTCCTGCTTCTTCCAGATCGGTAGCTTCGCCTTGACGTCCTCAACAATGCCCTCCACCGCTCGGAAGGCCTGCGCGCGGTGCTCGGCAGCCACGGCCACAACCATCGCGTCCTCGCCAATTTTGAGGTGACCAACGCGGTGCCACGCAACAATGCGATGCACCCCGGGACGATCCGCGAACTCGGAGACAATCTCACGCAAAATCTGAGACGACGACGGATGCGACGAATACTCGATCGCTTCCACGCTCTCTCCCCCGTCATGATTGCGCACGACGCCGATAAAAGACGCCACCGCGCCGCACGTGTCGCGGCGCGCGCTATCGATCAGTGAACTCGAGTCGAGAGGGTCGTCAGTAATACCTGTTGCAATCTCTGCTGACATGAGATCCTCCAAGAACGGGAGATGATTACTTTTATTTTACACGGAATCGGCCAGGACTTTATAAAACTCCTGGCCGATCCACACAAATGACTCGAAACTCTCACCCACCGGCAAAAGGCGGCAGCACGTCGACGCGTACTCCGGGCATGAGTTCGGTATCCAAACGAGCCGAGCGCTCGTTCACCAGGAAGCTCGACACTTCGAGTATGCGGCCCAGAGCCGGGTTCTCCTCGCCGAGGTGCGCGATCAGCTCGCCGAGCGTCGCAGGCGTCTCTGTGGCAGGAAGCTCGCACATATAGCCGCCAGCGGCCTCCGCCGCGCCACCAAAGAAGTGCACGGTCGTCGACAGTGGTTTCGGATTCGGCTCATTGACCGGACGGAGATACACCGTCAGACGCAGCGGGTTCATCGGGTCAACCTCCACCGACCAGCTCGCCATGCCCGTCGCCGTGCGCTCAAAAATGCGCTCGACGATACCACGACGCAGCTCGAGGGCCAGGTCATCGGGGGCACCGGGTTCCGTGAATGGGCAGGCCGTCAACACGACCGCCATTGGATCGCTCTCGTGCGGCACCGACGCAAAACCCATCGCGTTCATGAACAGGCGCACCTTACCCAGGTGTCCCGCGATGTTGAAGTTTTCGCGCGCGACGCGGCGGGTAGCATGGCTATGATCCGGCACCGACATGGTCTCCAGTGCGGCGTCCGCCCAGCGCGCGCCGATTTCGCGCACCGAAGCCGCTGGATCCACAGCGTCCGCGCGCAACCACGCCAGCAGCGATGAAGTCAGCTGGTGGAGCATCTGCGCCGCAAACGACGGGTCGGCGGGGGTCGTCGTCGAATAGCCGAGCGCCGGACGACCGCGCCCCGACGAGGGAAGCTGCTGCTTCTCCACAAGGCCCACGCCAAACAAGCCCTCCAGGGTTTCGCGCACACTCGACACGTGCAGGCCGGCCTCCTGAGCTAGCTCAGCGACGGTCACGGGTGCCGCGTGCTGCGAAATGCGCTCCAACAGCGCGTGCTGGGCGGGCGTCAGGGCAGCCATCGCCTCAAGCGTTTCTGCCAGCGTCCGAGAATGGGAGGTGTCAGTCATGCCTATCCTCTCTCCCTTTTAATCAGCGGAAATCCGCTCTGCGTGAATCTCCGTACGGCATTAGCAGCATTACATTACTTATAAACAGGAAGTAATTTTACCCAGCTTGTCGCCGTATCCGCACGGTCAATTCCAATGAACGGGACCATTTGAAGGGATCCTTGCACACAATTGGCTCGCGGGCACCGACGCCCACGATATACAGCGTGGGGCGAGCCATCGCCCGCCCCACGCTACCGCCTGGCCCGCCGCGGCCTCGTCATTCGAGGCCGCGGTAGGAAAGCACGAACTCAGTCCGACATACCGCCACGCGTGATCGCGTGCGTGCGGCGCTCGTCGCGCGACCGGTAGACCACCGGGGGACGCGCCACGTAGCCGACCGGCACACTCACCGCGTGCACGAGGCGGGTGAACGGCCACACGCAGAAGAGCAGTAGGCCGGCGACGATGTGCAGCTTGAAGCTCAGGGGCACGTCAACCATCAGGTGCGCCTGCGGGTGAAGGTAGAAGATCGAGCGGAACCAGACGGAGATCGTCTCGCGGTAGTCATAGCCCTCGTGCCCGCCGAGCACCTGGTTCAGCAGCGTCGCCGCGCCGCCCAGGAGCACCGGGATACAGAGCATGACATAGGTGACGATGTCCATGCGGGTCGTCGCCACGCGCACCGACTTGTACACCACTCGACGATAGATCAGCATCGCGAGGCCGATGATTGTCATGATTCCGGCGATCGTGCCGGGGATCGTCGCCGTCAAGTGGTAGACGTGCTGGGGTACACCGGCGGCCTCGGTCCAGGTCTTCGGGACCACGAGGCCGAGGATGTGGCCCATGAACACGAAGAGAACACCAAAGTGGAACAGCGGCGATGCCCAGCGCAGAATGGTCGGCTCATTCCACTGCGAGGAACGAGACGTCCAGCCGTACTGGTCCGTCTTGTAGCGCCACGCGAGGCCCACGATGAGGATCGTGAAGGACACGTAGGGCAGGACCACCCACAGGGCAATGTCCAGGAAGGACAGCGACTGCGTCTCGGGTGCGGACGCGGCATGCAAAAGTGCGGATTCCATGAACGTTACCGTCCCATCGTTGTTTCGGAAGTCGGGGAGGGCGTGGCAGACAGATCGCCCACGCCCACCAGCTCGGTGGGCGGCCCCTGGCTAATGAGCTTACGGAAGCCCTCAATGGTCTTTTCGTCCGGCTCAGGCAGCGTCGCGACCAGCGCGTCCAGCAGCGGCGCGTACGGGGAGTCCGCGGCGCGCAGTGCCGTACGAATCACCTCGATACCCTCGCGGTTGGAGCGCAGCAGGCCCTCGGCCGTGCCCGTCTCGTCGAGGGCCGCGAACTCCAGGACCACCGGCAGGTGATCGGGCAACTCCTCGCGGTCCATCTCAAAACCGGCACGGCGCAGCACCTCCTTGAACGCCAGGATTGCCTGGCCGCGTCCGCGGGTGTCGCCGTGCGTGTAGTATGTCAGGCCGAGCGCGCAGCGGCGGCGCTGGTCGAACGTCTCGACGTAGGTGGTCTGCATGGTACGCAGGCCCGCGGCACGCGCGTAGCTCACGAACGAGGCCAAGGACGACGAGGCTGGCTCCGGCAGGTCCGCCAGAGCCTCCTCGACGGCGTTCAGCTTGGTCTCGAAGTCATCCCCCGGGTAGTCCAGGAGGAGCGAGACCGCCATGCGCACGCCGCGCGCGTCCTGCGGGTCCATCTCCGTTTCGGGAGCGGCCGTAGGAATGCGCGGAATGCCGACGAAAGTACTCATCGAACGACCTCAAGGGGGAGCATCTGGCGTCCCTCCGGCGACGAGCCACCCATTGGGCGGTTCGACGTGGCGGGGGCCAGGCCGTGGAAGGCCTCGACGTCGTAGGACACCGGGCAGCCCTCAAGCTCCTTGATGCCGCGCGGCATCTCGGGGTGGGCGGTCGGGATGACGAAGCGGTCGTCGTACTTGGCGATCGACAGCAGTCGGTACATCTCCTTGACCTTCTCCGGGGTCATGCCCACGGAGGCCGGGATCTCCTCGTTCGTCGGGTTGTCGACGAAGACGTCGCGCATGTAGGAGCGCATCGCGGCGAGGCGACGCAGCGCCAGCTCCACGGGAGCCGTGTCTCCGGCCGTGAACAGGCCGGCCAGGTACTCCATCGGGATGCGCATCTGCGAGATGGCGGACAGCAGGACCTTGTGGTCCTCGCCGTCACTGCCGGACGCGGTCACCTGGTCGACGACTGGAGAGAGCGGCGGCACGTACCAGACCATCGGCAGGGTGCGGAACTCGGGGTGCAGCGGCAGGGCGACCTCATACTCGGTGATGAGCTTCCAGATCGGGGACTGCTGGGCGGCCTTAATCCATGAGTGGGGAACGCCGTTGGCCTGGGCCTGGGCAATCACCTGCGGGTCATTCGGGTCGAGCAGGATCTCGCGCTGGGCGCGGTACAGGTCGCGCTCGTCCTCCTGGGACGCGGCCCAGGTGACGCGATCCGCGTCGTAGAGCAGCACGCCCAGGTAGCGCAGGCGGCCCACGCAGGTTTCCGAGCAGATGGTCGGCTGGCCGACCTCGAGGCGGGGGTAGCACAGCGTGCACTTCTCGGTCTTGCCCGTGTTGTGGTTGAAGTAGACCTTCTTGTAAGGGCAGGCCGACACGCACATGCGCCAGCCGCGGCACTGATCCTGGTCGACCAGGACGATGCCATCCTCGGTGCGCTTGTACATCGCGCCCGAGGGGCACGCCGACACGCAGGTCGGGTTCAGGCAGTGCTCGCAGATGCGAGGCAGGTAGAACATGTACGCGTCCTCGATGGTCTTGGCGACCTGGAGGTTCATCTGGTGCAGGACCGGGTCCTGATCCAGGGTCTCCATGGAGCCGCCGAGGTCATCGTCCCAGTTCGGGCCCCACTCGGGCTTGTCGATGTGCTCGCCCGTGATCTTGGACTTCGCGCGGGCCGTCGGGATCGCGCGGGAGTTCGCGGGCGCCTGGAGCAGCTTGTCGTACTCGTACGTCCACGGCTCGTAGTAGTCCTTCATGGTCGGCTGCGTCGGGTTCGCGAAGATCTTCGCGAGCGAGGCGACGCGTCCGCCCTGACGGGGAACGAGGCGGCCCGTGGCGGTACGCTTCCAGCCGCCCTTCCACTTCTTCTGGTCCTCCCAGCCGCGGGGGTAGCCCACGCCGGGACGGGTTTCGACGTTGTTGAACCAGATGTATTCGGTACCCTCGCGGTTCGTCCACACCTGCTTACAGGTGACGGAACAGGTGTGGCAGCCGATGCACTTGTCGAGGTTCATCACCATCGCGATCTGAGCCATGACCTTCATCAGAACTGCACCTCCTGGGAGCGGCGGCGGATAACCGTGACTTCGTCGCGGTTATTACCGGTGGGACCGTAGTAGTTGAACGCGTAGGCGAACTGCGCGTATCCGCCGGCCAGGTGGGTCGGCTTAATAAAGATTCGTGTCAGCGAGTTGTGCGTGCCGCCACGCTTGCCGGACCCCTCGTTCAGCGGGGTGTTGATCTGGCGATCCTGGGCGTGGTGCATGAACACCGTGCCCTCCGGGATGCGGTGGGAGACAACAGCGCGAGCCGACACGGTGCCGTTACGGTTCTTCGCCTCGATCCACTCGTTGTCGCGCACGCCGATCTTCTCAGCATCCTGGGGGCTCATCCACACCGTCTGGCCACCACGACCCAGCGTCAGCATGTACGGGTTGTCGTAGTACTGGGAGTGGATGGCCCACTTGTTGTGGATCGTCAGGTAGCGCACCGCGACCTCGGCCTGACCCGGTTGACCGGGACGGTGGTCGCCGACGGGACGCTCACCGTAGATGTGCGCCAGGTCGAGCGGCGGACGGAAGATCGGCAGGGACTCGCCCATGTCCATCATCCAGTCGTGGTCGACGTAGAACTGCGGGCGACCCGTGAGCGTGTGCCACGGCTTGCGGCACTCGACGTTCTGCACGAAGGCGCTGTAGCGGCGACCACCGTGCTCGGAACCCGACCACTCGGGGCTGGTGATGACGGACCGCGGCTGCAGGACGGTGTCCTGGTAGGTGATCTTCTTTTCCTCGTCACCCTCAGCCAGGAATGCCATGGGGTTACCGACGCGCTTTTCCAGCGTGCGGAAGCCCTGAACGGCCAGGGAGCCGTTCGTGGTGCCCGAGAAACGCATCGCCATGTTCGCCGCCTTGATCGCGGTGTCACACAGGGGCGCACCCTCACCGGCATTGCCGTCCATGGGGGCGCGACCGTTGAGGTCGCCGAGCTCGTTGAAGGCCTCCTGGACGTTGAACGCAACGCCCTTGGCGGCCAGGCCAGCCTTCGTCAGGAGCGGGCCCATGCGGTCGAACTTGTAGCCGACCTGCGTGTAGTCACGCTCGATCGGGACCAGCTTCGGCATGGTCTTGCCGGGCGTCCACGTCTGCTCGGGGACGACGCCGTTCGCCATGGTCATGGCGTCCGGGGAGTCGTGCCCCAGCGGGACCGCGACGACGTCCGTCTGCGTCCCCAGGTGGTTGGCGGCCAGGCGTCCCACGAGGTGTGCCAGCGTCTGGAACACCTCGAAGTCGGTGCGCGCCTCCCACGGCGGGTTCACGGCCTCGTCGAAGCAGTGCATGAAGGGGTGCATGTCCGTGGAGGACAGGTCGTGCTTCTCGTACCACGTGGCGGCGGGCAACACAACGTCGGAGTGCAGCGTCGTCGACGTGTTACGGAAGTCCGCCACCCACATGAGGTCGAGCTTGCCGGGGTGAGCGTCGCGCCAGTTGACGGTCTTGGGGCGGGCACCCTCGGGCAGCTCTTCCGCGTTGACTTCGTTGCCGGTGCCCAGCATGTGGCGGAGAAAGAACTCGGTGCCCTTCGCGGACGAACCAAGCAGGTTCGTACGCCAGTTCGCGAGGATCTTCGGAACGTTGTGGTGGGCGTCCGGGTCCTCGATCGCGAACTGAAGGCGGCCCTCGCGCAGCTCCCGGGAGACGTACTCGGCCGGGGCGATACCGGCCTCGGCGGCCTCGCGACCCAGCTGGGTCGAACCCTTGGAGAACGTCGGGTAGCAGGGCATCCAGCCGCGCTGGACGGACTCGACGAGCGTGTCGACCAGCTGTTTGCCGTCCAGGTGCGAGGACTTGATCGGGTTCGCCATCGCCGAGGCCGAGGCCCCGTCGTAGCGCCACTGGTCGGTGGTCATGTAGTACCAGCCGGTGGAGATCATCTGGCGCGGCGGACGCGCCCAGTCCAGGGCGAAGGTGAAGGAACCCCAGCCCATGATCGGGCGGACCTTCTCCTGACCCACGTAGTGGGCCCAGCCGCCACCGTTGCGGCCCTGGGTGCCACACATTTCCGTGAGCGCCAGGAACGTCCGATACATCTGGTCGGAGTGGTAGTAGTGGTTCGTGCCAGCGCCCATGAGAATCATGGAACGGCCCTGCGTCTCGACCGCGTTCTGCGCGAACTCGCGACCGATCTTGATGGCTGCTCCGGCGGGAACCGAGGTGAACTCCTCCTGCCACGCGGGGGTGCCCGGCGTGGAGGCGTCCATGTAGTCGGTGGGCCACTGGCCCGGCAGGCCCTCGCGCTCAACCGCGTAGTGAGCCAGCATGATGTCGTACACGGTCGTCACGAGGCGACCGTTGACGCGGCGCGCGGGGACGCCACGCAGGATGTAGCCGCCGCCGACCGAGGCCTGACCGTCGGCTGCCGGCAGGTCGAAGCGCGGCAGGGCGATCTCGACGGGCTCCCACTCGTTCGTGTCCATGATGGACATGACCGGCTCGACGCCATCGAGGTTGAGGTTCCAGTGACCGGCGCCCTCCTCGCCGAAGCGATCGGCGAGCGTACCGCCCGGATCCTTGACCGTGCCGTCGGCCTCGATGACGAGAGGACGGAACTCGTTGTTCTCGGTGCGCTCGGTCGTGCCTGCGGGCATCTTCGCGGCCGTGAGGAACTTACCGGGAACCAGCGTCGTCGCCTCGATACCCTCGTGGGCGCCCTCGCCGACCTCGCCGATCTGCACGAGGAACGGGCCGTCGGTGTAGCGCGTCATGTAATCCAGGAACATGGGCTCGCGCTTGCCGACGTGGAATTCCTTGAGGATGACGTGGCCCATGGCCTGCGCCAGGGCACCGTCCGTGCCGGGCTGGACGCGCAACCAGTCGTCCGCGAACTTCGTGTTGTCCGCGAAGTCCGGGGACACGACGACGACCTTTTGGCCGTGGTAGCGGGCCTCGGCCATGAAGTGCGCGTCGGGGGTACGGGTCAGCGGCAGGTTCGTGCCCCACATGATGAGGTACTGCGAGTTGAACCAGTCGCCGGCCTCCGGCACGTCGGTCTGGTCGCCGAACACCTGAGGCGAGGCCGGCGGGAGGTCCGCGTACCAGTCGTAGAAGGACAGCATGGTCGCGCCGATGAGTTCGTGGAAGCGGGCGCCCGCGCCGTAGGAGATCATCGACATGGCGGGGATCACCGAGAAGCCGGCAATGCGGTCCGGGCCGTACTGCTTGATCGTGTGCACGTAGGCGGAGGCGACGATCTCCATCGCCTCTTCCCAGGACACGCGGACCATGCCGCCGCGACCACGCTGCGACTTGTAGGCGCGTGCCTTCTCCGGATCCTCAACGACCGCAGCCCACGCGTCGACAGGATCGCCGAGGCGCTTCTTGGCCTCGCGGAACATGTCGAGGAGGACGCCGCGCACGTAGGGGTACTTGATGCGGGTCGGCGAGTACTCGTACCACGAGAACGCCGCGCCACGCGGGCAGCCGCGGGGCTCGTACTCGGGCATGTCAGCGCCGGTCGACGGGTAGTCAGTCTGCTGGGTTTCCCAGGTGATGACGCCGTCCTTGACGTAGATCTTCCACGAGCAGGAGCCCGTGCAGTTCACGCCGTGGGTGGAGCGCACGATCTTGTCGTAGCTCCAGCGGTCGCGGTAGAAGGAGTCGCCGTCGCGGCCGCCCTCGAGGAAGAGCTGGCGCGCGTCGGCGGATGCCTTGCCGCGACGCAGCCACGAGCCGAGTGCAAACAGGGTCGCGCCGGTCGCGGGCTTGACCTCACCGCCGTAAGCCGGGAAGGTCATATCGGAATCGAGATTCGTCATGGGGTGCTCCTAAGAGTCGAGTGACGAGGCAGTGGCAGGTCCGGTCGGCACCGCGCAGTGCCGGGTGGATCAGCCAGGGAACGGGGCGTTCTTGCGCGCGTACATGACCCAGCACAGGACCGAGCACAGGGCGCAGAAGATGGCGCATCCGAGGAAGAAGGCCCAGGCACCGCCAGTGCCGACCGCGGAGAGGGCGACGCCGACCAGGAAGGGGCCGAGGGATGCGATGGCGGAGGTGAAGCCGATGGCACCGCCAGCCTGGCGGGCCGGCATAATCATCGGCATCTGCTTGAAGGTACCGGCGTTACCGAAGCCGGAGAACAGGAACATGGTGAGCATGAGCGCCATGAAGATGTAGAAGTCGGTCCAACCGGTGGGGTTGTACAGAACCCAGGCGATACCGGCCAGCGTGATGGCCATGCCGACACCGGAGATAAAGGTCCAGATGGCGCCGCCCATGCGGTCGCAGAAGATGCCCCAGGACATGCGGATGATCGAGCCAATGAGGGGGCCGAGGAAGGCGAAGGTGGCACCCAGGACCGGCAGAGCAAGGGAGGACTCGCGGCCGAACTGGTTGTTGATGAGCAGGCCGAAGACGGCAGAGAAGCCGGAGAAGAGACCGAAGGTCATGACGTAGAGGATGGTCATGTACCAGGTGTTGGGGTTGGAGAAGATATCGAGCTGCTGCTTGATGTTGGCCTTGACGGGCACGTCGCGCAGCCAGATGAAGGCGAGGATCGCGGCAACAAGGCACCACGGAATGAAGAAGACCGCGGCGTTGTAGACCCAGATGTGCTCACCCGCGTGGTCGCCGCTGGCCTGCGTCTGCGGGGCCAGCCAGGTCATGCCGAAGAGGCCAAAGCCCATGAGGATGGGGCCAACCAGCTGGATGACGGACATACCGAGGTTACCGATGCCGCCCTGCAGGCCGAGCGCCGTGCCGGAGAGGCGCTTGGGGAAGAAGTAGCCGGTGGAGGGCATGTAGCCGGAGAACGCACCGCCGCCGATGCCACACATGAAGGCCAGGGTCAGCAGAACCCAGTAAGGGGTCGTGTTGTCCTGGACGACGTAGAACCAGCCGGCCATGGGCAGGATGCACAGCAGGGAGGTGATGCCCACGAGCTTGCGGGTGCCGATGAGCGGGGGCAGGAACATGTAGATGAGGCGCAGGATGCCGGCCGCGAGGCCGGGCAGAGCGGTGAGCCAGTACAGCTGCGACTTGTCCAGATTGAAGCCGAGGAGCGTCAGCTTCGGCGCGATGGCGCTGGGCAGAAACCACACGCAGAAGGCCAGGATCAGCGAGTAGGTCGTGATCCACAGCGTGCGCCATGCGAGCTTCGAGTCCCACGTGGACTCATCGTTGGGGTTCCAGTCAGTGAGCAGGTAGCGGCTCTTCTTAGCCGCAGGTTCGGTCGTGCTCATGGCTCTCCTCATCCGTGAAGGGAAATCCGGGCGCGGGCATGCGCCGGACAATCTTTAACACGGAGGCTACCAAGTGAAATAACAACCATCGCATCATCATTTTGTAACCTGCATCACCCCTGTGAAAACAAGGAAAAGTAGGGTTACCGCGCGGAATCACCGGATCGCCAATACTGCTATTAATCGCTGTTACAAAACATCGGCGTTATCAAATTAGCGGGAGGTTACCCACCAATACGGCTCATGGTGCGCGACGGGCGCGCAAAAGCATCAGTGTTGAGGCCGTGCGCGGCCGGCTTGACCCACATGGCATCGGCCCATCGCGCGGCAATCTGCGCATCGGAGCCACCCCCGCGCAGCAGATCGCGCAGCGATGTTTCCTCCGTAGAAAACAGGCAGGAACGCACCATGCCATCCGACGTCAGGCGCGTACGATCACAGGCATTGCAGAAAGGATCAGACACGGAGGCGATGACGCCGAGCCTCTTGGTCGGATCACCGTCAACAATCCAGCGCCCAGCCGGTGAGTGCGGATCCTCGCGCTGCGCGGGATCCAACGTGTGGCGAGTCCCCATGATGTGCAGAATCTCGTCCGCCGTCAGAATGTTCTGACGATCCCAGGTGTCCACCGGACCAATCGGCATCTGCTCGATCACACGCAGCTCGATGCCCCGATCCAGGCAGTAGTCAACCAGGTCGGGCAGGTCGGCCTCGTTCATGCCACGCAGCACGAGGGTGTTGACCTTGATCGGACTCAGGCCCGCGCGCGCGGCGGCCTCAATGCCCTCCAGGACGTCGCCCAGGCGATCACGCCTCGTAATCGCCGCGTAGTGCTCACGGTCCAGCGAGTCCAAGGAGATATTGACGCGGTCCAGACCCGCATCCCTCAATCCCTGGGCGCGCTTAGCCAGGCCCAGCGCATTCGTCGTCAGCGCCAGGTCAGGAGTCTGCCCTTCGTCGGTCCGAAGCTGGGAACACTCCGCGATAATCCCTTCGAGGCCTCGGCGCAACAGCGGTTCGCCGCCCGTGAATCGAACCTGACGGATACCCAGCCGCTCGACGCCGATGCGCACGAGGCGCACAACCTCCGCGTCGGTCAGCGTATCCTCAGTGGGCAGCCAGTCCAAACCCTCGGGGGGCATGCAGTACGAGCAGCGCAGATTACAGCGATCCGTCAAGGAAACGCGCAGGTCGCGGGCCACTCGACCGAAGGTGTCGACGAGCCGCAGCGGCGCCTCACATGCGGCCGCATGTGCCACCTGATCGGCGGATACAAACTCGACAGACATGGCGACACCCTACCGCTTTTTACCCGGTCTTCGCCCTTCGAAATAGGTCACGTCGCCCCGAAACTGCCCCCGACCTCATCGCCTGAGAGAAAACGAACAGTGGACAGCTCAGACGAAAACGCCGCCGCCGGGATAGCGTGAGTGCACGAGAACCCGAGCGAGGAGCACCATGCGCGCCGTCGTCATGCACGAACCCGGCAACGTCACCGTCGAAGAGACGCCGATGCCCACCATCCTGGAACCCACAGACGCCATCATCAAGCTGGCCGCCACGTGCATCTGCGGATCCGACCTGTGGCCCTACCGCGGTGCCCAACCTGTCCACGAACAGCGCATGGGCCACGAGTACGTCGGCACCGTCGTCGAGGTCGGATCCGCCGTCACCACCGTGCGCCCCGGCGATTTCGTCGTCGGTTCCTTCTGTATCTCCTGCGGCGAATGCCTCATCTGCCGTACCGGCTACCCCTCGCGCTGCGCGACCGCGGCCGCCCAGGGCGACGCCTTCGTCGGCATGCGCGCCGGCGGCACACAGGCCGAGTACGCCCGCATCGCCCTCGCAGACGGCACGCTTGTCAAGACACCCGGCATGCCCACACGCGAGCAGATCCCCTCACTCCTGGCAGCCTCCGACGTGCTCGGCACCGGCTGGTTCGCCGCCGACGAGGCCGGGGCAGGTCCCGGCACAACCATCGTCGTCGTGGGTGACGGTGCCGTGGGCCTGGGTGCAATCATCGGTGCCCGCCAGCTGGGTGCCTCCCGCATCATCGCCATGTCGCGCCACGCGAACCGACAGGCGCTGGCCTGCGAGTTCGGTGCGACCGACATCGTGGAGGAACGCGGTGAGGAAGGCATCGCCTGCGTGAAGGCACTGACCGGCGGCTTGGGGGCCGACGGCGTCGTGGAGGCCGTCGGCAATGAGGCGTCGTTCGACCAGGCGCTGGGCTGCGTGCGCCCCGGTGGGCACCTGTCCTTCGTGGGCGTTCCCCACGGCGTCTCCCTCGACATGAGCCGCATGTTCGACGCCGAGGTGCACATGTTCGGCGGACCCGCGCCCGTGCGCAAGTACCTGCCAACCCTCATCAACCTGATCATTCGCGACGTCATCAACCCCGGTGCGGTCTTCGACATGGTCCTGCCCCTCGACCGGGCCGCCGAAGGCTACGCCGCCATGGATGATCGCCGCGCCACGAAGGTCTTGCTGACCATCTGACGCTGCGCGCGTTACGGCCTCGACCGCTACCAGCGACAGCCCGCCCGGCCCACCCGGTCGCCCTACCCACCGGCCCGCAGCGGCCCGCCAACGGCCACCCGCGCCCGTACACTGGTGTTATGCATGATCCGACGCTGTCCACGATGGAGCACCGTGACCTGATTGAGGCGCTGGCGCTCAGCCACGTCCTGCCGCACGACACGCTGCCAGCCGAGGAGTGCCTGGACCGTCGGCTGGCCGTCGACCTCCACTCGCTGATTCCCCTGCCGCCGTTCACGAACTCGGCGATGGACGGCTTCGCCCTGCGCCGTGAGGATCTGGCGGGCGAAGGCCCCTGGTCACTGCCGGTCGTGGCTGACATCCCGGCGGGCGATACGCGCGAGCACCGCCTCGAGGCCGGTCAGGCGATGCGTATCATGACGGGCGCTCCCCTCCCCCAGGGCGCGGACACAGTCGTCAAGGTTGAGCACACGGACCACGCGGCCGGGGTTGCTCAGGCCCCCGCTTCCGTGGAGATTCGCGTCGCCCCGAAGCTGGGCGCGAACGTGCGCGTCAAGGGTGAGGCCCTCGAGGCAGGTTCCCTGGTCCTCGAGGCGGGCCGCCTCCTGGATGGGACTGCGCTGGCGGCCGCGATTTCGGTGGGCCACGGGACCCTTACGGTCCTGCCGCGCCCACGTGTCCTCGTGGTGACGACGGGAACGGAGCTCAGGCGTGCAGGCGAGGCACTGGAACGCGGCCAGATCCCCGACTCGAACGGCATTCTGCTGCGTGGCCTCGTGGAGGACGCGGGCGGGCGTGTTGTCGCTCACCTGCGCACGGGTGACACGCCGGAGGAGCTGCGCCGTGCCCTCAACGAAGCGCCCGACGCCGACCTGGTGATCACCGCGGGCGGTATTTCGGCGGGTGCCTACGAGGTGGTGCGCCTGACGCTGGGCACGGACGCGGGCTTCCATCATGTTGCCCAGCAGCCGGGCGGTCCGCAGGGCGTGGGGGCGACGCCGGTGGGCACACGCGGCCGCGAGACTCCGGTTATCTGCCTACCTGGCAATCCGGTGTCGGTGTTCACGACGTTCCACATGTATGTGGCGGGTGCGCTGGCGGTCATGTCGGGCCTCGTGCGCCCCGAGCGCGGAGCGACCGTCCCCTCCGCCGCGATGGCCCGCGCACGCGTGGGGTGGGAGTCGCCGGAGGGCAAGACTCAGTTCATCCCGGTTCGTTTCGTCGACGAGGCTGGGGCCGGTTCCGGGGACGAGGCCGGGGTCCGTTGGGTGGAGCCTGTGCACCCCCTGGGGTCGAAGTCGCACCTGGTGGCGTCCCTGGCGCACGCGCAGGGTATTGGCGTGGTAGTTCCGGAGTTCGGCGAGGTCGTGGCTGGCCAAGAGCTGGCCGTCGTCGCGCTGGTGGGTTGACGCGGCAGGCGACGAAGGGGCTACAGTCCCACGACGTGTGTGCCCCGATTGCCCCGCAATCAACGACGCACAACCCGCAATCTACATCTGGTAGTTGTCGTCATTGTGAAAGGAAACCTGTGAAGTTTACGCATTTGAACGACGAGGGTGCCGCCTACATGGTGGACGTGACCGCGAAGACCCCGACGGTGCGCCAGGCGAGCGCCGTGTGCCGCGTGGATTGTTCGCCCGAGGTCATGCAGGCGCTGCGCGACGGTACTGTCCCGAAGGGTGACGTGCTGGCGGTGGCTCGTGTGGCCGGTATTTCCGCGGCGAAGCGCGTCCCGGAGCTGCTACCCCTCGCGCACACGATTGGTGTGCACGGCTGCGCGGTGGACCTGAGTCTGGAGGACGATCACGTGGCGATCCGCGCGACTGTGCGCACGGCGGATCGCACGGGCGTGGAGATGGAGGCGTTGACGTCGGTGACGGTCGCGGCTCTCGCGATCGTGGACATGGTCAAGGGCGTGGACCGCTCCGCCCGCATCGCCGAGGCGAAGATTGTCGCAAAGTCGGGTGGCCGCAGCGGCGACTGGGTGCGCCCGGAGGACTGATCGCTGGGTTCTCACCGACGAGGCGTGGGCCACCCGGGCGTTCGCGCTCGCCGGGCGGTCGCCTCGTACGAGGGGCGTGCGGTTACGATCCCGCGCGGGCGCGGGTTCACGCACTCGCGAATTCCCCGCACGCAAAGAAGTGCGTGGAAGGGGTGCGCTCACGCGCGCGGGTGGTCTCCGTCGGCGAGCTGATCGATGATGTGGGCGACGAGCGGCCCGATGACGGCAACGGCGTCGGTGACGCCACCGCGGGAGCCGGGGGCGTTGACGACAAGCGTGCCCACGTCAGATCGCGCCGTGACGCCGACGAGGCCTCGTGACAGGGCGGCTGAGGCGACGTTTTCTTCGCCGCGGCGTCGGATAGCCTCGGCGAGTCCGTCGATGCGGGTGGCCAGGAGAGGCTCGGTGGCCTCGGGGGTGACGTCGCGAGGGGAGAGGCCGGTGCCGCCGGTTGTGAATACGAGGCGTGCGCCGGATGCGGCTGCGGACGTGATCGCGGCGCGGATGGCCTCGACCTCGTCGGGGATGACGGTGACGGAGGCTTCCACGCCATGCTCCGCGAGAAGGCGTGCGGCGAGGGGGCCGGAGAGGTCTTCAGCGGTGCCCGCGTGGCACCGGTCGGAGACGGTGATGACGCGCGCGGGGATCATGTCAGTGTCGGGCACTGCCGTCGCGGCGTGAGGAGCGGCGCGCGCGGATCCCGGAGATGACGGCGTCAACGTCGCTGAATTGGCGCGACGCGAGCTCGTAGTCGACGCGGCATGCTTCCTCTGGTTCGAAGGCCTGCGGCAGGGGGCGCTGCGTGCGCGTGGCGCTGCGCTGCTGGGCGCGCTGGGGGAACTGCGGCGGCGCGGGCGGCAAGGATTCGGCGACGACCTCGACGACCGGGGATGGGGGTTCGGGCAGGGCCGCGGCGTCGGGTCGCTTGGGCTGGGCGGGCGTGTAGATCCCGGAGGGCGCGACCGCGGTGGGGCGCACGTGCACGGGGCGGATCTTGGGCACGGACTTGGTGATGGGGCCGCGCGTGGCCTGGGGGGCCACGGCGGGCATGACGGGGGCGGCGCTGCGGTAGGGCGGCTGGGTCGTGGCGGCGGCGGCAGAGGCGGCTGCCGCGGCGGCTGCGGCTGCTACTGCTGCGGAGGCAGCTGCTGCGGCGGCTGCCTCGCCTGCGGCGATGTCGGCGGGAGTGTCGCTGCTGCCGGAGACGCGCTCGGAGAAAGGACGGCCGGCGCGGCGCGGGAACGGTGAAGCCGTGACTGCACGGCGGCCGGGGGGCGCGGGGGGGGGGACGACGGCGGGCAGGGCCGGGG
>NZ_CAJPJE010000018.1:0-38053 GCF_905369875.1 Actinomyces sp. ICM47 | reverse complement strand
GACGTAAACAGGGGAACCGCGACAGCGGCGATCAAGACGACCGCCGTCGTGATTGCCTGCGCAAGATTACGACCCGCCTTCCCCGTGGCCCCACTCGCGGGATGATTATCGCGCGTGGGACCAGGGGAAAAGATACGAGCCAGCAGTGAAGGATCCGTTGACGCCATCAGATCGTCAGCAGTTCGCTTTCCTTCGTCGCGAGCATCTTGTCGATCTGCTCAGTGTGGGCCTTAGTCGTCGAGTCAAGGTGCTTCTCTGCACGCTCGACGTCGTCCTCGGAAGCCTCGCCGTCCTTCTTGAGGCGATCAAGCTGATCCTTGGCCTTACGACGCACACCGCGCACGGACACGCGGCCGTCCTCGGCCTTGCTCTTAGCCTGCTTCACGTACTCCTTACGGCGCTCCTCGGTCAGAGCGGGCAGAACAACGCGCACAACGTTGCCGTCGTCGGTCGGGTTCACACCCAGGTCGGACTCGCGCAGCGTGCGGATGATCTCCTGGGTCGCCGTACGGTCGAAGGGCGAGATGAGGACCGTGCGAGCCTCGGGAATCTGGAAGCTCGCAAGCTGCTGCATCGGCGTGGGTGCGCCGTAGTAGTCCACCAGCAACTGCTCGAACATCGAAGACGTCGCGCGTCCCGTGCGGATGTTCGTGAACTCGTGGCGGGCCGCCTCGACGGCCTTGTCCATCTTTTCCTCAGCTTCGAGGAGGATATCGTCGATCACTATGTGCTCCTTAACGTCAGTGGTCTGTGAAGGTTATATCACGCCGTCACTAGGGTACCGATTTCATCGCCCATCAGCGCGCGGGTAACAGCCCCGTCTTCGCCCATACCGAAAATACGAGTCGTCAGGCCATTCTCGCGGCACAACGCCAGCGCCGAGCCATCGATCACCTTCAGGTCACGGCGCAGGGCCTCCGAGTAGGTCAACGTGTCAAAGCGGCGCGCATCGGGATTCTTATTCGGGTCATCGTCGTAGACGCCGTCCACGCCGTTCTTAGCGACGAGCAGCTCATCACAATGAATCTCCAGGGCACGCTGAGCAGAGACAGTATCAGTCGAGAAGTACGGCAGACCAGCACCAGCGCCGAAGACAACGACGCGCCCCTTCTCCAGGTGACGAATCGCGCGCAGCGGCAGGTAGGGTTCGGCGACCTGGGCCATCGTGATCGCCGTCTGGACGCGAGCGGGCACGCCGGTCTGATCGATGAAGTCCTGCAGGGCGAGGGCATTCATGACGGTACCGAGCATTCCCATGTAGTCCGCGCGCGAACGCTCCAGACCCTCGCGGGCAAGCTGAGCACCACGGAAGAAGTTACCGCCGCCGACAACGATTGCAACCTGGACGCCCTCACGAACGGCCGTAGCCACCTGCTCAGCGATGTTGCGAACGACCTTGGGATCCAAGCCGATCGATCCACCTCCGAATGCCTCTCCGGAAAGCTTGAGCAAAACGCGGCGCTTCGTCGACATGACGCTTCTCCTTTATAACGGCCCTGGGTGGGCGGAACGGTTAGTAACCATACTACCTGGTAAAAGTGAAGCGGCCCCGCCGGTGGGCGGAGCCGCTTCCAACTGTCAGCAAGCTGACGACGTCACCAGATCAGGCACCCACGTGCACGCGCACGAAGTTGGTGACCGTGGCACCGGCCTCCTTGAGGACCTGGCCGACGGACTTCGAGGGGTCACGGGCGAAGGCCTGGTCGACGAGGCAGTTGTCCTTGAAGAAGGCGTTCAGGCGACCCTCAACAATCTTGGGAACGATGTTGGCGGGCTTACCTTCCTCGAGCGTGATCTTTTCGAGGGTAGCGCGCTCCTTGTCGAGCACGTCGGCGGGAACCGAATCGCGATCAAGGTAGGCGGGCATGTAGGCGGCAACGTGCATCGCGATGTCGTGGGCGACGGCCTTGCCGGCAGCATCGGTGACGACGAAGACGCCAACCTGCGGGGGCAGGTCGGGGTTCGTCTGGTGCAGGTAGAGGTCAACGTTCTCGCCCTCAACGCGCACGATGCGGCCAACCTGGAGCTTCTCGCCGATGATGGCAGCGAAGGCGTCCAGGCGATCCTTGACGGTGCCCTCGCCCATGGGGGCGGCGAGCAGCGCGTCCAGGTCGGCAGCCTTGGAAGCGACGGCGGCGGCCAGGACCTCGTTCGAGAAGTCGATGAACTTCTGGTTCTTGGCGACGAAGTCGGTCTCCGAGTTGACCTCGACCAGCACGCCGACGGTGCCGTCGGTCTGAGCGGCCAGCAGGCCGGCGGAGGCCTGGCGGCCCTCGCGCTTGGACAGGGACTTCAGGCCCTTCAGGCGGATGATTTCGAGGGCCTTCTCGGCGTCGCCGTTGGCCTCGGTCAGAGCCTTCTTGACATCCATCATGCCGGCGCCGGTCTGCTCACGCAGCGCCTTCACATCTGCAGCGGTGAAATTCGCCATCGGATGATTCCTCTCAGTTAAAACGTTCAGTCCTGCTTGGTGGCCGACTCTTCAGCAACCTCGGCGGCGGCTTCGTCAGCCTTGACCTCACCCTCGAGGAGCTCGCGCTCCCACTCAGCCAGCGGCTCGGCAGCGGTCACGTCGCCCTTGCCCGTGCGGACGTCGGAACGGGCGATCAGGCCCTCGGCGACGGCGTCGGCGATCACGCGGGTGAGCAGCGCGACGGCGCGGATGGCGTCGTCGTTGCCGGGGATACGGTAGTCGACCTCGTCCGGATCGGCGTTGGTGTCCAGGATGGCGACGATCGGGATGCGCAGCTTGCGAGCCTCGGAGACCGCGAGGTGCTCCTTCTTGGGGTCGACGATCCACACGGCCGAGGGAACCTTGGTCATGTCGCGGATGCCGCCCAGGGTGCGCGAGAGCTTGTCCTTCTCGCGGCGCATCATGAGCAGTTCCTTCTTGGTGTGACCGGAGGAGGCCACGTCGTCGAAGTCGATCTGCTCGAGTTCCTTCAGGCGCTGCAGACGGGTGGCAACGGTGGAGAAGTTGGTGAGCATGCCGCCGAGCCAGCGGTGGTTCACGTAGGGCATGCCGACGCGCTGGGCCTGCTCGGCCACGGCTTCCTGGGCCTGCTTCTTGGTGCCGACGAAGAGCAGGGTGCCGCCGTGGGCAACGGTCTGCTTCACGAAGTCGAAGGCGATGTCGATGTCAGCAATGGTCTGCTGCAGGTCGATGATGTAGATGCCGTTGCGCTCGGTGAGGATGAAGCGCTTCATCTTCGGGTTCCAACGGCGAGTCTGGTGGCCGAAGTGGACACCGGACTCGAGGAGCTGACGCATGGTAACGATTGCCATGGTTCGTCCTTTCCCCGCAAGTCGCGAGTGATCAGTGGGGTTTCCCCCGGGTTATCGGTTTGCTGTGCGCAGTACGCACCCTGGTGCCATGACCGGCGACCATCCCCGTAGGGACCGAAGCCGCCGTGTCTCACCGTCCTTCGGATCCCCGTGGACGTGCGATAAATGGCACGCGAAGTCACCTGCACGAGGCAAGTGCTCGGTCATCTTACCTCACCGCCGCACACTCTCCTGTGACAGGAGGGGTGTGAGTGTGCTGACTTTCATACGGATAGACGAGGCCTGGGTCACCTTGGTCAATCGCGCGCAGTCGGCGGTGGGTGCGGGTCGTTATCCACAGGGGTCCAAACGTGTCGCGGCCTGTCCACAGGCTCGCTCGTCTGAGTGGTTCTGTAGGTTCGGTGAGCGCAGGGTGGAGAGATGAACTCGTTACGTTGTTGCCGCCGTCTGCTGCGCGCTGTTCTCCTCGTCTCTCTGTCGTACTGTCTTTTTCTGGTCATGTGCGCACCCGCTGGGTCTGCGCAGCGTCGCGAGCGTTGGCAGTGGCCGACGCTATCCCCCGTTCCCGTCGCCTCTTCGTTCGCGCCGCCCGTCCACGATTGGCTGCCCGGCAGGCGCGGTGTCACCCTGACGTATCCGGGTGGATCACCCGTGTACGCGTGCGCCTCCGGAACGGTGACGTTCGCGGGCCAGGTCGGCGGGCGCGGGGTTGTCTCGATCCAGCACGAGACGCGCGGGCACACCATCTGGTCGACCTATCTACCGGTGACGCCGAGCGTGAGCGTCGGAGATACCGTCACGATGGGCGCGCAGATCGGCGCTGTCGAGGAAGGATCGCAGACCCTGCACTGGGGAGCGAAGACTGGCAGGCGCACATACATCGATCCGATACGCATGACGATGGGGCGTCCGCGCCTTCTCCCCTGGGACGACGTGCCATAACGAGTGCAGGGGCTCCTGCTCAGCCTCCAAGCTAAAGCTACCGACAGAAAACTCTGAGCAACACCTAGAAAGCTACAACATTACGGCAACCTACATCGCTTAAGTGCAGAAGCATTACCAGCACATGGGAGTTTCACATTGATTGCGCATGAATACTTACGAACAGGTTAATAACAGTATTAGATTAGCAATAAAACGACCGAAATATGACTAACTACAGTACTCCCATTATTCCACAAAGCATAAACACTTCGATCAGACTAGACCACATATGCAATTCCTTACGAGAAATCAGGAGAAGACGCAATACGCATAGCACGCGTAACTTGAGCAATAAGAGCTAGCGCTTCAAATATATCCGCCACTTTCCCCATGAAGTCAAGATATGAAATACCCTTTGGAAGCTTATCTGTGACGATACGGCCAGTATGCAAATCATGCCGAGCAGAAGAATGTCCAATTGCATTCCGTAAGGACCGATCCATGAGCGTTTCTAAATAAGCTATACCGGGAATCGCTTTGACATATGCAAGCTTATATGCATTCGACAATTTCTCATACTTCGAAACATTTGCAGGAGGCAATTCCTTTCGCTTATGCACCCCCTCAGGCAAGATATCCCCAAAAACGTTTGGATCACAGCGCTTAATGACATTCTGTGCCGCCACAAGGGGAGCGAGTCCCCGACAAACTGTTTCAAAACCTTGCACATACAAGTCGCGAAGTAGAGCAAACTCATCGCGAAGAACACGCCAATCAAGATCTTCAAGATCAACGTCAGAACGTATATACCGAGGCAACATGCCCATACGCCACGACTCCGCCTGATCGATGAAGTGAATCAATTCTTCAAGTTGGCGACGCTCTACTTCGAGCAGGTTTCCAACTGAAAGTGTTTCACGTACATATGTGCGGTAACTCACCCTCTGCAACGCTGCAGTATGTTTAAGGCCGAAACGATGCAGGAATACCGCACCCCCATCTGAAGGATTCATGAGAGTCATAGTCGTTGCTCCCACTAATGTGTACAGTTGACTTGCTCTTTCATGCGTTGTTTCAAAACCGACGCCTTGTAAGATCATATCCGTCTGTTTTGCAGCAGCTGAAAAACGCTTGCTATCTGACTGAAGGTAGTACCTGATAGCCCGTTTAACATCAGGCCACTTGTGCTCAAGAAAGAAGATTCCACGGTTTGCTACGCCAATGTAGTCCGCGCATCGATCATCACACAGATAACTTAAAGTAAGGTTTGTCATTACACCAAATAAATCACCTCGCATCGAATCTGCGGTCACAAGAACCGGAGCATTCAAATCAGCTGTAGTCACAGGCGCTCCTTGTTTGAGATCCGCACGGTCTCCACCGATATTAAGCCTGACATTCTCAATTGAATTTCCATTAAGCTCTCCCTGAATTGGTAAATCACAGGTAGGACAAAGAACATAGAAGGCCGCTCGCTTTGACACGTTTAATCCGAGCCGAAGAGTAAATACTACTCCACACCCCGAGCAGCGGATACCCATTCGTTGCATCATGACAACTCCAACCATCGAACTCTATGCGCAGATTATTCACCGGCCGCTAGGATTCACGACACAATTATCTGAACAGACATGAAGGTGTCGTTAATTCGAGCGGCAACTACACACTGTTATACCATAGGTATGTAAAGTAACACGGTTCGTTTGGGTTGAAGATAGCTTCTCGACGGGTATTGCCGTCAGTAAGTAACAAATTGTTTGAATATATTCCATAATTCTACGCTCGGCGCACATACATCGGTCCGATACGCATGACGATGGGGCGTCCGCGACTCCTGCCGTGGGACGAGGCATTGGCCCCTTAACGTCGCGCGTCATGCCGCGCGTGGACATGCTGGGCGACGAGGCGCGGGCACCGAACCCGCGGCTCCTACGCGCGAGGGTGGGCGCGCTGGTAGATGGCGCTGAGCCTCGCTGTGTCGACGTGGGTGTAGCGCTGTGTCGTCACCAGGGAGGCGTGGCCCAGCATTTCCTGGACGGCACGCAGGTCGGCTCCACCCTGGAGGAGGTGGGTGGCCGTCGAGTGACGCAGCCCGTGGGGCGCAATGTCGTGCACGCCGGCCTTCGCGGCCATTCGATGGACCATGGAGCGAACGACGCGCGGATCAATGCGCCCGCCTCGGTCGCCGAGGAAGAGCGCGCTGCCGCTGGTCTCCCCAGCCAACTGGGGTCGGCCTCGTACGAGCCAGTGATCGAGCGCGTCCTCAGCAGGCGGACCATAGGGAACGACGCGCTCCTTGTTACCTTTGCCGAGGACACGCACGGTCAGTGTCTCTCGATTGAGTGAGGACACGTCGAGCGCGCACACCTCTGAGACACGCAGCCCACACGCGTATGTGAGTTCGAGGATCGCCCATGCGCGCATCTGCGACGGGCCGCCGGTCAGTGCCTCAGACTTGGCGAGGTTAATGAGGGTGCGCGCGTCGGACTCGTCGAGGGGCGTGGGTAGACGTTGATCGGCACGGGGGCTGGAGAGAGCGGCTGCCGGGTCGCTCGGCAGTATTTCTTCTCGCACGGCCCATGCGGTGAAGTTACGAACGGCTGCCGTGTGACGAGCGATCGTCGAGCGCGCTCCTCCGCGCACCAGTGTGTCGGCGAGCCATGAACGGATGCGGCGCTGCGTGAGGGCGTGCGCGAACTCGCCGGCTGGTGCATCCCAACCGATTCCCAGGTAGTCCAGGAGAGCACGCAGGTCACCCAGGTAGGCGTCTACGGTGTGCTCGCTCATCCGCCTGCCCACACGCAGGTATTCACCCCACTGGTCCCCCACGCTCTCACTCATGCGTTCATCCTACGGTGTCACTCCCCCGCCTGCGGGACCACCCGCGCGTCGAGCTGGTGACGAGGCCAGCGACTGTTAAGTCCATGAGGGCACGATTCACTTCGTCTCGTCCAAGTCCGGCGGATGCGCAGATCGCGGGTACGCCAGCGGGAGCGCTGCGAGGAAGCGCCTCCCACACGCGGCGGGCGATAGGTGGCAGTGCATCGATGCCGTGGTCTTCCTCAACCGGCATTCCGAACAGCGTCGCCTCAGCGTCGACGTCGAGGGGACCGGCCAGCTCGGCGGCGTCGCGCCCGTCTCGAATGATTGTCGCGCCGTTGCGCGCCAACTCGAGGCATCCCACCGACATGGGGGCATCGACCGCACCGGGCACGGCACCGAGTTCCCGACCGCAGCTCATCGCCCACCGGGCCGTCGCCAGTGCTCCCGAGCGCGCCCCGGCCTCGACGACGATGGTCGCGGCGCTCCACGCGGCGATCAACCGGTTGCGAGTGAGGAAACGCCATTTCGCGGGCCGGGCGGTGGGAGAGACCTCTGAGATGAGTACACCACCCCCATCCGTCATTGCTCGGAAGTCGGGGATGTGACACGCCGGGTAGGGGTTGAGAACGCCGCCCGCCAGGATGGCAACCGTCGCCCCACCACCCGTCATCGCGCCTCTGTGCGCTTCGATGTCGATGCCGATGGCCCCGCCCGACACGACGGTATACCCCGAGCGCGCTAGGTGATAGGCCATGTTTCGGGCACACCTGCCGCCAGCTCCGGTCGATGCCCGAGCTCCGATGATCGACACGTGCCCGTCACTGCTGGAATCACTGGGCAAAGTCCCGAGGTACCACAGGCCGAGCGGTTCATCATCACCCAGGCAGGAGAGCTGCGAGGGCCACCGAGGATCCGACGGCGACACAAAACCCCCTCCAGCCCGCTCGACGCGGGCAAGGTCCGAATCGACGTCAACCTCGTGCACACGCGCTTGCCACCGATTCCATTGCGTGAACCAGTCCGTTCTCGCATGGGCGGCAAGCAGTGAGGGTACGCCCGCCCAGGACCCTTGGAGCCATTCGCGCCCCGCTCGATCCCCGAGGACTGATCGCACAATGCGTGCTGCGGGGTCGGCGGGTTCGGAGATGGCGGACCACCAGGCACCCTCCCAGATGTCATCATCAGTTGTCATGATCGTGTCCGTTCCGCAGCTGCTGCGCTGCAACGATGTGGTCAATTGTCGGGTGAGAGGCACCGTCCAGATCAGCGAGCGTCCATGCCAGCCGAAGCATTCGGTCGATGCCTCGCATTGACGACGCCCCCGCGTCGACGAGTCGGTCGAGCTGCGTCACCAGGTCGGCGTCGATGCCGGAGTTCCGCCTGATCCATGCCCCAGGCAGTTGCGCGTTGCAGTGCCACGGCGTACCGGTCAGTCGGTGTCGTGCTCGTTCGCGCGCGGCCGCCACCCGCTCCCGGATGGTCGCCGAGTCACGCGAGTCCCCTGTTGCCATGTCCGCGCGGCTCGGGGTATGCACGTCGATGCGAATGTCCATGCGGTCCAGCAACGGCCCCGACAGGCGAGCCATGTAGCGACGCCGCGCGATGGACGAGCAGGTGCAGCGGCGTCCACCACGCCTCCCTCCGCACGGGCACGGGTTGGATGCCATGACCAGTTGAAACGAAGCCGGGTAGCGCGCGTGAATACCCGAGCGGTGCAAGTTGACGGCCCCTGATTCCAGGGGTTCACGCAGGGAGTCGAGAACGGAGGGCGCAAACTCGGCAGCTTCATCCAGGAACAGAATCCCACCGTGGGCCAGCGATGCAGCACCCGGCGTGAGGGTGCGAGAGCCGCCACCGATGAGCGCAGCCATCGTCACCGAGTGGTGGGGTGCCTGGAACGGAGGACGCGTGACGAGAGCCGTGCCCGTCGGGACGAGGCCGGCGACAGAGTGAAGGGACGTGGTGACCAGGGCGGTGTCCGGGTCCAGGTCGGGCAAAATTGTGGGAAGGCGCGAGGCGAGCATTGTTTTGCCAGAGCCTGGCTCGCCCAGCAGAAACACGTGGTGTCCTCCCGCAGCGGCGACTTCCATGGCCGCAACGGCTTCGGGCTGGCCGCGAACATCCGCCATGTCGAGGATCGAGACATCCTCCGCAGAACAATCCCGGCGGCGCACGCCCAGGTGCCCATGAAAGGGTGCTTTGATTGCCTCTCCCCCACCCCATGCGATCATATCCGCGAGGTGTTCGAAGGCAATGACCTCGATTCCTGAGACCAGTTGCGCCTCGCGCGCGCAGGCGGAGGGAACGATGACGCGGCGTACACCGAGCGAACGAGCAGACAGCACGGCGGGCAGTACCCCTCGCACGGGTTGAATGCTCCCGTCGAGGGCCAGTTCTCCGACGATGACGCTGTCCTCGAAGGCCCTGGGCAACACCAGGCCGGTCGCCAGCGCAATGGACGAGGCGATGGCTAGGTCGAAGACGGACCCCGACTTTGGGATGCCCGCCGGGGAAAGATTGACGGTAATGCGCTGATCCAGCACGTCCAACCCGCAGGACTCGAAGGCGGCGCGAACACGGTCGCGCGCCTCGCGAACCGATGTGTCCAGCAGTCCGACGAGCGTGAAGGCCACGAGGCCAGCCCCCGCGTAAGTCTCAACATCGACCAAGTGCCCCTCAATGCCGACAACACTCATCGAATAGGTACGCGCAAGGCCCGGCCCGCTCATTGCACACCTCGCAGCCAGACCACCTGCGCGCCAAGCGTGCGCAGATCCACATCAGCGCACGTCACGGCCGGCCAGTGACGCAAAGCCTGCGCATCCAGGGTCAATGCCACGACATCGATGCGGACACGAGACCCCAGTCGGCCTCGTTGTCGACACCACGCGCCCGTGAGTGCACGCAGCCGAGCGACTTTGCGGGCATCTACCGACGCGAGAGCGCTGCCCCGTTGCCTGCCCACCCGGGTGCGAACCTCGATGACGACAGTCCACGGGCACGCCGGGTCGGTGTCGTCGCGAGCGATGATGTCGAGTTCTCCGCGCCTGCCGTCGTGCCAGTTGCATTCCAGGACATGCAGGCCCGCCTCTTCGATGATCAGGCGCGCCGTGTATTCCCCCGCCACACCTAGGACCCGCCGGTCGGGTCGTGTTGAGCAATCCATGCGGACTCACCTCCACGACCACACTGCTCCCCAGGACACGCCGCTTTCAACGTGAAAACCGCCCCCTGTGGATAGGAGGCGGCACGCGCAAGGCCCTGTGGATACACCGCGACACGGCGAGAGACCTGTGGATGGAGAACGCTACGGGATGTCGAGTTCTGGCTTCGACAGCTCCTCGACATTCACGTCCTTGTAAGTGATGACGCGAACTGATCGCACGAAACGCGATGATCGATAGATGTCCCAGACCCACGCGTCGGTCAGTGTCAGCTCAAAAAACACGTCGCCGCCGACGGGACGCGCCTGGACATCGACGTGATTGCACAGGTAGAAACGCCTCTCAGTCTCCACGACAAACTTAAACAAGCCGATAACGTCGCGGTATTCCTTGAAAAGCTCCAGCTCCAGGTTGTTCTCATAACCTTCGATTTCTTCGCTCACGGACCCCATCATGCCGGGGAAGACCACACGGGTCACCCTGCCACCCCGGCGCGCCCTACTTTGTGGGCTTCGTCGGCATCTTCCATGAACGCCGATGAAAATCGCTCACACCCAGCTCAGCGATAGCGCGCGCATGCGCGGCAGAGCCGTATCCCTTATTCGAGGCCCAGCCGTATCCGGGATCCTCGGTGTCGGCCATGAGCCGGTCGCGCGCGACCTTGGCCAGGACGGACGCGGCGGCCACGACAGCGCAGGACCAGTCGGCTTTGACCTGCATGTGCACGGGAAGGGCGACGCCGAAAGGATCCTCGGGTCCGTCGATGACCCCGAACAGGTCGTCGGGTTCGGACAGCCAGTCATGGGATCCATCCAAGAGGACACCACCGGGGACGAGGCCTCGGCTTGCGACCTCGGCGAGGGCTCGGCGCCCAGCCAGGCGCAGGGCGACAATGATCCCCCACCGGTCGATCTCCTGCGGCGAGGCGTATCCGACGGCACAGTCTTGGACCCAGGACTGAATAGGCTCGACGAGAGCGTCTCGACGGCGCGGGGTGAGCGCCTTGGAGTCGGTGAGCCCGGCGGGTACGGGCGGAGCGTCCGCCCCGATGAGGGCGACGCCGACGGCGACAGGGCCGGCGAGAGCACCGCGACCGACCTCGTCCATGCCGGCGACGATCCCCCAGCGCGTCGCGAGGGACATCTCGAGGTCACGCGAGGCTGTGCTCATGAGGGCTTGGGGACGAATGCGAAGGCTTCGGGGTGACCCACACCCGTACTCCAGTGAGACGTCGGCCAGATGACGGCCTGAACCGTACCAACGACCGAGGAGACAGGGACGTAGGGAGACTGCCCCTCACCCATGTGATAGCGCGAGTCGGCAGAGTTGGAACGGTTATCTCCCATGACCCACAGATGTCCCTCAGGAACGGTGATATCGAACGTACGCTCACCGCAGGGCACCTGCCCGTTCGCGATGTAGGGTTCGTCGATCTCAACACCGTTGACGCTGACCTTGCCTGTGGTGCTCTGACACGTCACGTGATCGCCACCGACACCTATAACACGCTTCACGAGGGTCTGCTCGCCGCCGGCAGGGACGAAGCCTGTGAACTCTCCGATCTTGCGGATCGCGGAGGGAGACGCGATCTCCGTAGGTCCGAGCCACCCGAGCGTATCGTCGAAGACAACGACATCACCACGGTGAATGTTTGATCGAAGCGCGTCGATACGGGAGACCGCGATACGGTCATCCTCCACCAGCGTGTTACGCATCGAGGGAGACGGGATCCAGAAGACCTGGATGATGAAGGCACGCAGCAGTGAGGAGATGAGGAGTGCAACGACGATGATAACGATGATCTCGCGCAACCACACCAAGGGGTTACGCCGTGCCCGTGCTTCCGCGCGCTCGCGATCCCGGAGCGACGGCGCGTGAGCCGGTCCGAGTTCAGGGCTTGCAGTCGAGATCATGCATTCTCCTTTATTCCTCGTGGACCATCCAAGAATACGGCGAGGCCCGACACCAGCGCGCGGTGTCGGGCCTTTCCGTGAAAAATGCCAAGGCACGTGGCCCGGCTAGCCTCACTCGGCCTTGCCGGAGCGGTGTTCCTTGATCTTCGCGGCCTTGCCGTGACGCTCACGCAGGTAGTAGAGCTTGGCGCGACGCACGTCGCCCTTGGTGACGACCTCGATGTGGTCGATCGTGGGGGCGTGAACCGGGAAGGTACGCTCAACGCCCACGCCGAAGGAAACCTTGCGGATCGTGAACGTGGAGGACACGCCGTGACCGCGGCGAGCGATCACAACGCCCTGGAAGACCTGGATACGGGAGCGGTTGCCTTCGATAACCTTGACGTGCACCTTGAGGGTGTCGCCCGCGCGGAACGGCGGGATATCATCGCGCAGCGAAGGCGCGTCAACAGCGTCCAGCTTCTGCATTTTTTCTCCTTGACGCCTCTGCCGCAGGTCGGGGGCGCCTGGTTGGGCGGGCCTGTGCCCGCTCATTCGTTCCTCTGATTGTGCGCCTCGGTGTCCCCCTGCGGCAGGATGAACCACGCACAATCCTTGCTAGTATCCCATACATCAGGCACGTTTAGACGAGTTACCTGCCGTCAGCCCCCGTGAGATGACGCACCATGACGACGTCGTGATTAAGGACGCCGCCAACATCGAAGGTGCGGGTGGAACGACGACGGAATCCATGGCGTTTGTAGAAGGTCTGCGCGGGCTTGTTGGCGCGGTTGGTGCCCAGAGCCACGGATGTGTGCCCGCACTGCGCCGCATCAGCGACCGCACGCTCGACGAGCGTATCGGCGATGCCACTACCCCTCCACGGCGCGTTGACGTAGCACTTGGACAGGTACGCAGCGTCGGCTTCAACCTTTCCGGGGCGCACGCATTCGTCGGGGATCGCTCCCTCGCCGACGACCGTCAGCGTGTATCCGACGAGGGCACCATCAACGTCGGCGACCAGGATTCGGTACCGCTCTGGCTGACTGGCCACGGCCTCGAACATGTCGGGGCTTAACTCGGCCGCAATGAACGCGTCAATGGCCTCGCGGGGTAGATCGGGAGGGCATGCCTCGGGGAAGGTACGCGCGGCCAGGGCACTGAGCGCGTGCGCATCCCCGGCCTTGGCGCTACGAATGTCGACGGGGCGAGCCGACCCCTCACGTGGGTACGCGACACCGCAGGCAGCCAGAGCCGCACGGTCCTCACGACCAAGCGAGTCGGCGCGCAACGACAGGGCAATGTCGGGACGCACCGCAGCGGTCTTTTCGATCGCGCGGTCGCGTCGCCAGCGCTCGATGGCCGCATGGTTTCCTCCCAGTAGAACCTCAGGGATCTCCAAGGAACGGAACTCACGGGGTTTGGTGAAAACAGGGTATTCGAGGAGACCCGCGCCCGAGTGCGACTCCTCGACGAGCGAGTCAGGGTTGCCCATGAAACCGTCCAGGAGGCGCGCGACTGCCTCGGTGAGCACCATCGCCGCGACCTCGCCACCGTTGAGGACGTAGTCACCGATGGAGAACTCCAACACCTCGACACCCGCTCCCCGGTAGTGCTGGGCCACGCGCGCATCGATCCCCTCGTAACGCCCACACGCGACGATAATCTGATCGGCGCACGCCAGATCTTCAACAAGGGGCTGGGTCAGCGGGGTACCCGACGGTGTCGGAATCGCGAGGATACGCCGCGACGAGGCCGGGGTCCCATCCTCGTCACCAGTGCGCAGCGGGATGGCGAGCACCTCATCGAGGGCGCGCGCCCACACGTCTGCGCGCATGACCATGCCGGCACCACCACCGTAGGGAGTGTCGTCGACACTGCGGTGCTTGCCAGTGGCCCACCCGCGCAGGTCATGGGCGTCAACCGAGACGAGGCCGGCATCCTCAGCCTTGCCCATGAGGGAGAGCGTCAGGGGCGCGAAATAATCGGGAAAGATCGAAATAAGGTCGAAACGCACGCTACTTGCCATCCCGCTCAGAAACGGCCTGATCGTCGAACAGGCCTGGGGGCGCGTCGATGACGACGAAACCGCCCTCCACGTCAACGGTGGGGACGAGCTGGGTGACGAAGGGAACCATGACGGTGCCCGCCTCAGTCGTGACGAGCAGCAGGTCCTGGGCGGCACCGGGGGTCAAGCAGCTGACAGTGCCGAGCACCTCGCCACTCGGTGTGCGGGCTGTAAGCCCCTTGAGCTGATGCGGATACCAGGCGTCTTCTTCCTCGTGCTCCTCCACAAGCAGTCGAGCGCCACGCAGCGCTTCGGCTTCCTCGCGCGACACGCACTCCTCGAAGGAGGCCAGGACACGGTCCTTATGGACGCGGATGGATCGGACCGTCACCACGGCACCGCGTCCCGCGACTTCCAGGTGCGCGCCCGGTGTCAACACCTCCGGATCGTCGCTGCGAACGTCAAGTATGACCTCGCCGCGCAGGCCGTGAGCGGGGCCGACGATAGCGGCTGTGAGCTGCATGGGTTCTCCTCATCATGAACGGGGATCTAGAGGGGATCTGTCCGAAGGATACAACGAAGGGGTCCGGCGGTGCCGGACCCCTTCGTGACGTGTGCGAGTCTTACTCGCGATCCGTGTCAACAACATCGACTCGGACGGTGCCGCGCGTAGACAGCGCACCCATGACGGTGCGCAGAGCGCGAGCCGTCCGACCGCCACGACCGATGACCCGTCCCAGGTCCTCGGGGTTCACGCGAACCTCAAGGAGCTGACCGCGTCGCATCGAGCGAGGGGTCACCTCGACATCTTCGGGGTGGTCAACGATGCCGCTGACCAGGTGCTCCAGCGCGTCGGCGAGCATGCTCAGGCATCCTCTCCAGCGGCTTCGTCAGAAGCCTGCTCGGCCTCGGCGGCAGCCGCGGCAGCCTCTTCCTCGGCCTTCTTGGCGGAGGCAGCAGCCTTGGACTTCTCGGCCGCAGCCTCGGCGTCCTTGATGGCCTGCTCGGCCTGGGCGGCCTTGTCGGCCTCGGAGACGATGACGCGGGAAACCGCGTCGGCCTTGCCGTTGTGCTTAGCAATGTCACCAGTCAGGACCAGCAGGTTGCGGACCTGGTCGGAGGGCTGAGCGCCAACACCGAGCCAGTACTGGGCGCGCTCAGAGTCGATGCGGATGATCGACGGGTTCGGCTGAGGATCGTAGTAGCCGACCTCTTCGATGACGCGACCGTCACGCTTCTTGCGGGAATCGACGACGACAACGCGGTACTGGGCGGCATGGATCTTGCCCATGCGCTTCAGGCGAATTCGAACTGCCACTTGAGTGGTCTCTCCATTTCAGAATTGGTGTGGACCTTTGCGTCCCGAGGTGGGAAACACAGGGGCCGCATCGGACCGGGACACGACGACACGCAGTGAGAGGGTCTACGTTCCGCCGGGTACAGCTAGCGATTATGCCATAATTCGAGCCGGAATCCCACAGGGGAACGCCATGCTTGACACTGCGGCACGGTTAGATCCATCACTACACACACGTGGAGTGTCTAGGGACGCTGCCACGCACGCTTGCCCCCGATATATACGGAGGCCGACCTCGCGAGAGCGAGCGGGTCGGCGCGCGGATCATCGTCGAGTATCAGCAGATCAGCGTCCGCTCCTTCGACGAGGCCGGGACGGCCCAGATATCGGAGGCTGACCCAGGTGGATGCGTCGATGACGGCCTGGGACGAGGCACCCCAGCGCGACCACAGGTCAAGCTCGCCCGCGATGGAACCGTGCTCCTGGTATCCACCAGCATCGGTTCCCTGCAGAAGGAGGATGCCTGCGTCCAGAAGCATCTGGAAGTGTTCGACACGCGTGTCATACATGCGCTGCATGGTGGCCGCGTAGACGGGGTACTTGGTCCCCGCCTGCGCGGCGAAGTCCGCGAAAAGCTCGACCTGGCGCAGGGTCGGGGTTACGGCGATGCCGCGCGCTGCGATCTCACTGGCCTGGTCCGCGTCGATGCCGCTGCCATGCTCAATGTCATCGACACCCGCTTCAATGAGCGAATCAATGACGCGGTGAGAGAAAGCGTGGACAGCGATGCGCGCCCCGGCCTCGTGCACGGCGGCGACCGCCTCACGCAGGACGGAGGAATCCCACAGCGGCATGAGGTCAGCGTCCGCGCCGCCGCTGCGGTCGATCCAGTCACCGACGATCTTGACCCAGCCGTCGCAGCGCCCCGCCATGTCGGCCAGGACGCGGGGCAGCTCGCGTTGATCCTCGACGTCCAGCGGCAGGTCGCGCATGTAGCGCTTGGGCCGCGCGACGTGGCGGCCGCAGCGGATCAGGCGCGGACCAACAAGGTCGTTCACGCACGAGTTATCGACGGGCACGCCACAATCACGCACGAGCGTCACGCCACTGGCGAGCGTGAGCGCCGACTGCCGGATCATCTCCTCGGGCGACACCGGGCCAGACGAGGAATAACCAATGTGGCAGTGCGCGTCAACCATGCCCGGCACGATAAAGCCGCAGCGGTCGGCGCGATTCGCCAATTCGTCACCGACGCGACGAATGAGTCCGTCGGACACAGACCACGTACCGCTCACCCACTGCGGGCGAGCGAGCGCATCCTCGGCCCACAGGCCGACGCCGGTGACGAGCACGGCTCAGAGCTGTCCAAGCATACGCTTGACGTCGTCCGGCAGATCGTCAATCGTCGGACGCGCGGCGGGTGCCTGAGCGGCACCACCGAAGGAGGATCCCTGGGGGGCGCTGCGCTCCGATGGGGGCAGCATGGCCTCGAGTTCCTGCTGGCGGCGCTTCGCGGGATTACCGGAGCGAGCCTTCTTCTTCACGCGAGCGCGCTGGGCCTGTGCCTTACGGGCATTCACCTTCTGCTTGGCCTTGCCGCCGCGCCCCGGCAGAGCACCCATGCCGGGCACTCCCCCACCCATCTGGCCCATTTGGCCCATCATTTCGCGGGCAGCCTCAAAGCGCTGGACAAGCTGGTTAACCTCTTTCACCGTCGTTCCCGAACCACGGGCGATACGCGCGCGGCGCGAGCCGTTGAGGATCGAGACATCCTCACGCTCGGCGGGCGTCATCGAACGGACGATAGCCTCGACGCGGTCAACCTCGCGCTCGTCGAAGTTGTCGATCTGCTCGCGCAGCTGGGCAGCACCCGGGATCATGCCGAGCATCTTCTTCATGGACCCCAGCTTCTTAATCTGCTGGAGCTGGCTGAGGAAGTCGGCGAGGGTCAGTTGGCCGGCCAGGGCCTTGGAGGCGACCTTTTCGGCCTCCTCAGCGTCCATCTTCTTCTCCGCCTGCTCGATGAGGGTGAGGATGTCACCCATGTCGAGGATGCGCCCGGCCATACGATCCGGGTGGAAGCGCTCGAAGTCATCGAGCCCCTCGCCCGTGGAAGCGAAGAGAATCGGAGCACCGGTCACGCCGCGCACAGACAGGGCGGCACCGCCTCGCGCGTCGCCGTCCAGCTTGGACAGGACCACGCCGGTAAATCCGACGCCATCGCGGAATGCCATCGACGTAGACACCGCGTCCTGACCAACCATGGCGTCCAGGACGAACATGATCTCGTGCGGGTTGACGGCATCGCGAATCGCAATCGCCTGGTCCATCATCTCTTGGTCGACGCCGAGGCGGCCGGCGGTATCGACGATGACGACGTTGATGCCGCTCTGGCGGGCGAACTCAACACCGCTGCGTGCGACCTCGACGGGGTTGCCCACACCGTTGCCGGGTTCGGGAGCCCACACCTTGACGCCGGCGCGCTCGCCGACGACCTGAAGCTGTTGGACGGCGTTAGGGCGCTGGAGGTCGGACGCCACGAGGAGGACGGTCTTGCCTTCCTCACGCAGCCACTTGCCGAGCTTTCCGGCCAGGGTGGTCTTACCGGCACCCTGAAGGCCGGCGAGCATAAAGACGGTGGGACCGGACTCCGCGAAGGTCAGTTCGCGGGTGGCGCCGCCCAGGATCTCAACAAGTTCGTCGTGGACGATGGAGACGACCTGCTGGCCGGGGTTGAGAGCCTTGGAGCGGGCCGCACCGTAGGCCTTCTCGCGAACCTGGGAGGTGAACTGACGGACAACGGGAAGAGCGACATCCGCTTCGATGAGGGCGCGGCGGATATCGGAAATCGCCTGATCGACGTCGGACTCGGTCAGGACCCCGCGACTGCGCAGGGTGCGGAAGGATTGGGTCAGGCGGTCTGACAGGTTTCCAAACACGTGTGTTCTCCCAAGATGGCTACAGTACTAGGTCAGGTTAGCGCACCTCGGCCCCGGTCGTGTGACCGGGGCCGAGGATAGTGGCGTGGTGAGTGGGTGCTTAGGCGCGGCCCACAATTGCGTCGACGAAACCCTGCGGGTCGAAGGGTGCCAGATCGTCCGTACCTTCGCCGAGGCCGACGAACTTCACGGGAACGCCCAGGGCCCGCTGGACCGAGACAACGATGCCGCCCTTCGCGGATCCGTCAAGCTTGGTCAGCACAATGCCAGTCACTCCGGTCGCTTGCGCGAACACCTCCGCCTGCTTCATACCGTTCTGGCCGGTGGTGGCGTCCAGGACCAAGAGGACCTCGGAGACGGGGGCCTGCTTTTCCATGACGCGCTTGATCTTGCCAAGCTCATCCATGAGTGTGGACTTGTTCTGCAGACGGCCCGCCGTGTCGACGAGGACGACGTCGACGTCGCGTGCAATGCCCTCGCGCACAGTCTCGAAGGCGACGGATGCCGGGTCGGCACCTTCTCGGTCGCTTCGCACAACGTCGACGCCCACGCGCTCGCCCCACGTGGCGAGCTGGTCGGCGGCGGCGGCGCGGAACGTGTCAGCAGCACCCAGGAGGACGGACTTGTCCTCCGCGACAAGGATGCGCGCGAGCTTACCGACGGTCGTCGTCTTGCCGGTACCGTTCACACCAACCATGAGGACGACGGCTGGCTTGGACGTTCCGTCCGCCTCGGGGCGGGTCAGATCAAGAGAGCGGTCCATGTCGGGGCCGACGACGGCCAGGAGTTCCTCGCGCAGGATCTCACGAATGCGCGCCTCGTCAGTCGTGGACTCGACGGCGACGCGGCGCTTGAGCGCCTCCATGAGGGAGTCGGTCGCCTCCAGGCCGAGGTCCGCGATGAGCAGGGACTCCTCGATTTCTTCCCAGTCTGCGGCACTGAGCTGGCCTCGGCTGAGAACTCCGAGGATCGCGCGGCCAAGTGCGCCGGAGGAAGCAAGACGTTCACGCAGGCACTCCATGCGCCCGCGCACGGGTTCGGGCCGTTCGACGGTCGGCTCGGCGGTGATCTCCGCTTCAGCCGGGGCGGCGGACTCTTCCGACGCCTCGGGGCCGGCGCGAGGCCGCTCTGGGCTTTCCTCATCGGCTTGCGTCGGCGTTGGGCTCTCGCCGGTGGCGGGCACCTGGGGCTGGGCCGGGACCGAAACATCGTCGGACGGGCGCTGACGCGAGCTGACGACCAGGCGGATGACCAGGCCGACCAGCACGGCGAGCACCAGGCCGACGACGACTGCCCACGGCGTTTGAAGGAATGAAACAAATGCGTCCATGGGGCCATTATCCCCCATGGACGCATCCGGATGAAAGCGCGAGACCCACCAGGTGCGTTACTGCCCCTGCGCCTTGCCTCGCGAGCCGCCAGCGCGCTTGTTTCCCTTGCCGTTGCGGTCGAATCGACCACTGACACGCCCGGTGACATTTTCGAGGCGGTCGACGCCGGGCAGCCGATCAGCATCGAAGTACGCGCTAGAAGAATCAGCGGTGCTCAAGAGAGCATCCAGTGAGGCCGTACGCGGAACCACAGGACCATCGGAAGACGACGAGGCACGCTTGGGTAAGGAATGCGTGCGCACATCCTGCGTGATTTCTTCGCGCTCACGTTTGATGACACTCTTCCAGTCGTCGGCGCTGCGTCGCGACAGCGCGAGGACGGCCACAACACCGGCCGCGACGACGATAACCAGAATGACAGTCACAACGAGAATCAGCGTACCCTCAAGCATGTCTTCATCCTGCCCTACCAACCCCATTTAATGCGACGAAGCCACCCGAAGCTGACAGCATTGTGACGATGTTGTCATGGGGGCCAGGAACACACGTTCCTGGCCCCCATGTATGTACGATGTACGTCAGTCGAGGTAGTCGCGCAGCACCTGCGAACGCGAGGGGTGACGCAGCTTCGACATCGTCTTGGATTCAATCTGGCGGATGCGCTCACGCGTGACGCCGTAAACCTTACCGATCTCATCGAGCGTCTTAGGCTGGCCATCACCCAGGCCAAAACGCATGGAGACGACGCCGGCCTCGCGCTCCGACAGCGTGTCGAGGACGTGGTGGAGCTGTTCCTGAAGCAGGGTGAAGGATACGGCGTCGGCAGGCACGATAGCCTCGGAATCCTCAATGAGATCACCGAACTCCGAATCGCCGTCCTCGCCCAGCGGAGTGTGCAGCGAGATGGGTTCACGGCCATACTTCTGGACCTCGACGACCTTCTCGGCAGTCATGTCGAGTTCCTTCGCCAGTTCCTCAGGGGTGGGTTCACGTCCCAGGTCCTGCAGCATCTGGCGCTGGACACGGGCAAGCTTGTTAATGACCTCAACCATGTGCACGGGGATGCGGATCGTGCGAGCCTGGTCGGCCATCGCTCGGGTGATCGCCTGACGGATCCACCACGTGGCGTAGGTCGAGAACTTGTACCCCTTCGTGTAGTCAAACTTTTCGACCGCGCGAATAAGACCGAGGTTACCTTCCTGAATGAGGTCCAGGAACTGCATGCCGCGACCGGTGTAGCGCTTAGCCAGCGACACGACCAGACGCAAGTTGGCCTCGAGCAGGTGGTTCTTCGCCTGCTGACCATCCTGGGCCAGGAAGTGCAGCTCGCGACGCTCGCGGCTGGTCATCTCGTCGGCCTGGTTCTTCAACTTGTACTCGGCGTACAGGCCAGCCTCAATGCGGCGGGCCAGGTCGACTTCCTGCTCGGCGTTCAACAGGGAGACCTTGCCGATCTGCTTGAGGTAGTCCTTCACAGGGTCGGCGGTCGCGCCAGCGACCGTCACCTGCTGGACGGGCTCGTCGGTCTCGTCGGAGTCGGAGACGACGAATCCACCCTTGACGTGAATGCCGGCGTTCGTGCGTTCGCGCAGCGCAGCACCCTCGGCTGCCTTCGTCTCTTCCTCCTCAGGCTCCTCTTCGCCCTCGGTCACATCCTCGTCGTTGGTATCGGTGTCCAGGTCCGGATCCTCAAGGTCCTCGCCCGTGGGATCAAAGTCTTCTTCCGCGACCTCGAGATCCGGCGTCACCTCCTCGATAACCTCCGCGTCCTTCTTCTTGCGGCCGCGAGGTTTCTTGGCGGCGGGCTTCTTCTCCTCGGCACCCTCCGCTGCCTGCTTCGCGGTCTTCTTGGGAGCGGCCTTCTTCGCGGGAGCCTTCTTCGCGGCGGACTTCTTGGCGGCGGGCTTCTTCTCCTCGGTGCCCGAGGCTGCCTCAGCCTTCGCAGTCGACGCGGCCTTCCTGGTGCGCGTCGTCTTCTTCGCGAGGGCTTTCACCTCCGGGGCGTCCTCAGTCGTCGCGGAGTCCTTTGCCGAAGCGCGCGATGCACTCACACGGGTCCCTTTCATTGATGGGTATGCAAAACAGCGCCGATTGCAAATCGGCATACCATCACCAGTTTAGTGCTTTGCTCGATAGTTTTCCTGACGGTAGGTGTGACGCTTCCCTGCCTAAGGCCCGCGCGTACCCTCGCCCGTCAGTTACAGTGACCACATGAGTCTGAGCAAGAGTTTCTCCGTGCTGCGTCCCCACATCGACGAGGCGACCACGACCGCCCTGGCACGCCTCCTTGCCCGCGCGGGCGCGACACCGCGCTCGGCCGCATTCTCCGAGGCCGTAGTTTCCTCGGCGGAAGGAGGCAAACGCTTCCGTGCTCTCATGGCCCACGTCGGCTGGTCACTGAGTTCGGGCAGGCCCCTGTCGGAGGCGCACCTGCCCCACCTGGCCGCCGCACTCGAGCTCTACCAGGCCAGCGCCCTCGTCCACGACGACATCATCGATCATGCCGATGAACGGCGCGGTGCACCGACGCCTCACCGCCGCCTCGCCGACCTCCACCGGGGCGCGGGATGGATCGGGTCGTCAGGGACCTTTGGCCGCAACGCCGCGATTCTCGTGGGAGACTTCCTCTTCTCGGCAGCGAGCGCAGAGGCCGACGAACAGGCGTTGGACCTGCCCGAAGCGAATGCGCGCGCTTTCGCCCGCAGCTTCGCCGACATGCACGCTGAGGTAGCACTGGGCCAGTACCTCGACATCATGGCCGAACAGAGTCCGCTGGACCCCCGGCGCGCCGACGCGCTGAGCGCAGCCGATTCCCTCGATGTCGCCCTGCACAAGTCCGCACACTATTCCGTCGTGCGTCCCGCCCAGCTCGGCGCGATCTGCGGAGCCAACTCGACACACGTCATCGACGAACTGACCGACACCCTCGATGCAATCCTGACGCCTTGGGGGCTGGCCTTCCAGCTGCGCGACGACGACCTCGGCGTCTTCGGAGACCCAACAGTCACCGGCAAGCCGGCCGGGGACGACCTGCGCGAGGGCAAGCGAACCGTCCTGCTTGCCCTGACCTGGGCGGCCTCCTCCCCCGCCGAGCGCACAGCTCTCGCGAACGTACTCGGGGTTGCTGAGGCCTCGGCCGACGAGATCGCGGTCGCGACACAGATCGTCGAACGCAACGGACGCAACGCACACGAGGCTGAAATTGCGAACCTCGTCGCACAAGGACACCGCGCGCTTGACGCGTCAGCCTTCGGCGACAAGGCATCCGCCATGCTGCGTGAACTCTGTGATATCCTCACCGCCCGGCGCGCCTAGACACCGGGAGGCGAGGGCATCAGAACGCCAGGGTCGAGGCGATGCGATTGACGCGGTGGTGACGACCCGAGGTGAGCGCGTCGATGGGGCGTTCACCCAGCTCGTCCTGCACGGTGTACAACCAGGCCAGGGACTCCTCGGGCGTGAAGCCGTCATCGGCCAGGAGGGTCAGCGTCCCCTGCAGGAAGGGCAGCGGTTCCCAGCCGTTCTCACCCTTCACGATGATGTCGCGGGGTACCCCGCGTTCGCCGGATGCGAAGCGGGCCTCGATCAGGACGCGGTCACGAATCAGCTGTTTGAGGCGGCGTTCCTCAATACCGAGCAGACGGCACACCTCGTCGGTGGATAACAGGGTCATATCAGCACTGGTCATGACCGCAACACTACCGCATCGCTGCGCCGCACCGGTGTCTACACTTCCAATGATTTGCCGAAAACTCCCATAGAATCAACACAGTGAGCGACGAGAAAACACACGACCAAACTGACCCACTGATCGGCCGCCTGATTGATCAGCGATACCGGATCACGCGCAGACTGGCGCGCGGCGGCATGGCGACCGTATACGTCGCCCAGGACGAACGCCTGGAGCGACCCGTGGCCCTAAAGGTCATGCACCCCTACCTCGCTGAATCCGATGCCTTCGTCGAGCGCTTCCACCGAGAGGCGCGCGCCGCAGCCCGCATCGTTCACCCGGGCGTCGTCTCTGTCTTCGACCAGGGAGTCGTCTCAGGCCAGGGTTTCCTCGTCATGGAGCTCATCGATGGGACCAACCTGCGCGCACTCCTAAATGCCCAGGGCGCGTTCACGATTCCGCAGGCACTGCGCTACACGACCGACATCCTCGAAGCTCTGCGCGCAGCCCACCGCATGGGCGTCATCCACCGCGACATCAAACCCGAGAACATTCTTGTTCCCACCGATGGCCCCGCGAAGGTCGCCGACTTCGGCCTGGCTCGCGCGGTCTCGAAAGGGTCGACGTCCGCCACGGGCAACATGCTGGGAACAGCCGCCTATATCGCGCCCGAGATCGCCCAGACAGCCAAAGCTGACGCACGCTCCGACCTGTACTCCGTTGGCATCATGCTCTACGAGATGCTCACCGGTGCCGTGCCGTGGGCTGACGAATCACCCCTGCAGATCGTCCACCACCACGTCTCGGACGACGTTCCGAGCCCCTCGGCCGGCCTTCCGTGGATTCCCCGCGAGATCGACGACCTCGTCGCCGCGCTCACCGCACGCGACCCCGCGAACCGATGCACCGACGCGTCCGACGCCCTCGACCTGGTGGCACGGGCTGTAGCATCCATTCCCTCCGACATTGCCAACCGCCGCGCCGAGGTAGCACGCGAGGACAGCCGAAGCGGTTCCGGGACAACCGCCTTGAACACGGAGGTCATGCCCACCCATCTCACGCGAGCGATGCCCGCCCCCGCCGTCACCACCGCGACTGCTCTCCCCGCCGCGACCGCCGTCACCACCGTGCATACCTCCACCTCGACCGAGACCCCTTCCGCGGGCGAACTTCCTGCGAAGATGTCCACGCGAGCGATACTCCTGGCTGTCATCGCCTTTCTGCTCATCGTCGCCGCCAGCTTCGGCGGGAGCTGGTGGTGGACCGAGTATGGTCCCGGCTCTTACCTGACGATGCCCACCACAACGGGACGGGACCTGACAGACGTGCAGGCAGACCTGGGTGCCATCGGACTGGCTTCTTCCGTTGAAGAGGAGTTTTCTGACGACGTCCAATCCGGCATTGTCACCCACTCCGACCCGGACGGCGGCAGCTCCGTGCATAAGAGCACGAACGTCCAGCTGTACGTCTCCAAGGGCATCGACATGAAGGACGTTCCAAACGTCGTCGGAAAGGGACAGGACGAGGCCTCGCGTACCCTGACAGACGCCGGGCTTGCCTTGGGCGCTGTCACTGATGCCTACTCCGAAGACGTTCCCCCAGGTCAGGTCATCTCCCAGTCCGTCGCAGCGGGCACCTCCATGGCCCACGACTCCACGGTCGACGTCGTCCTATCCAAGGGCCGCGAACCCCGGACCGTGCCCACCCTGACCGGTAAGGGTGCTTCCGCCGCCAAGAGTTCGATCGAAGCCCTCGGCCTCGTCGCCTCACCCACCGAGGCCTACTCCGACACAGTCCCCGAGGGACAGGTGATCTCCCAGCAGACCCGCGAGGGTTCCACCGTGTACCGTGGCGACTCCGTCTCCTACACCGTATCCAAGGGACCCGAGATGGTCACCGTTCCCGACGTCGTCGGCCTTCAGCGTCAGGAAGCACGCAACAAGCTCGAAGGAGCCGGGCTCACCGTCCAGGAAGACCTGATCCTCGGAGGCTTCTTCAACACCGTGCGCTCGTCCAACCCCGCCGGCGGCAGCAAGGTCAAGAAGGGATCGACCGTGACGATCTCCGTCATGTGACGCCACGGCGCGGCGACTATCCGCCGCTCGCCGCGCTCACCACACGCGGGGTGCCTCGAGCACAGAGAGATCCCCGGCCTCGTCCACATGAATAAATGAACGAGGCCGGGGATCCTCTATCCGCGATAGCTCACTCCTCGTGGGAGGAACCCTTCGCCAGATACTGAGCGACCTGGAATGCCATCTCCAGGCTCTGCTGATGATTCAAACGAGGATCGACGAGCGTCTCGTAACGATCACGCAGCGACTCGTCGTCGATATGCTCGGAGCCGCCAATCACCTCGGTGACGTCGTCACCGGTGAGCTCGACATGCAGGCCGCCCGGCACAGTGTCCGCTGCTTCGTGCGCCTCGAAGAAGCCACGGACCTCGTCCATGACCGTCTCAAAACGACGCGTCTTATATCCGGTCGACGACGTGATCGTGTTGCCGTGCATCGGGTCCGTCATCCACGTGATCGGTCGGCCATCCTCGCGCGCCGCCTCAAGCAGCGGAGGCAGCACCTCACGGATGCGTTCCGCACCCATGCGCGTGATGAAGGACAGGCGTCCCTCCTCGCCATCCGGGTTGAGGCGGTCGATGAGCGAGAGCATCTGATCGCGTGTCGTGGACGGACCAAGCTTGACCCCAATCGGGTTACGCACGCGCGACAGCAGCTCGATATGAGCGCCCTCCTCCTCGCGCGTCCGCTCCCCCACCCACAGGAAGTGGGCAGACGTATTGTAGGGCTCGCCCGTACGCGAATCAATGCGCGTCATCGCCGACTCATACTCCAGAAGCAAAGCCTCATGCGAGGAATACAGGTCCACGTCGCGCAGCGTCTCAAAATCAACGCCCGCTGCTCCCATGAACTTGATCGCGCGGTGAATGTCGGCGGCCAGCGACTCGTAGCGCGCATACGCCGGATTCGACATGAAGCCCTGATTCCAACGGTGTACCTGCCGCAGATCCGCATAGCCGCCCTTCGTGAAGGCGCGGATCAGGTTCAGCGTCGACGCCGCATGGTTATACAGGGACAGGAGGCGCTGCGGGTCGGGCTCGCGCGCCTCGGGAGTGAACTCGAACGAGTTGACCGCGTCGCCGCGATAGCTCGGCAGCGTCACGCCGTCGCGCGTCTCCAGGTCGGAGGAACGAGGCTTGGCGTACTGCCCCGCGATACGACCAACCTTGATGACCGGCAGTGACGCACCGTACGTCAGGACGACAGCCATCTGCAGCAGCGTCTGGATCTTCAAACGCACGTGATCGGCGGTCGCCTCCGCGAAGGTTTCGGCACAGTCTCCGCCCATCAGCACGAAGGCCTCGCCGCGGGACGCCGCACCCATCCACGTGCGCAGGTCATCGACCTCGCCCGCAAACACGAGGGGCGGCTGACGGCGCAGCTGAGCCGTCACCTCGGACACGGACTCGGCATCCGCGTACGAGGGCTGTTGGGCCGCGTCCAGGCCGCGCCACGTATCCCAGGGAGCGCGCTCCCCGGACTCGGGCGACCACAGACGCTCGGGGACGCGGCGGGTGCGAGGCTTACGCACAGGCTCCCCGCCGCGTCCGGGAGTGATGGAAGGAATCACGCGAAGCGACTCACTCGCCAGCCGGCTCGACGCTCTGGCCGATCTCGGCCATCATCTCGAGGAACCACGGAGCCGAGATATCGAAGGGCTTGCCACCCGCGATGCGCGGGAACGGGATAGCCTTCAGACGATCGTTGTCCTCTTCGTCGTGACCGATGACGCCGGACTCGCCCTTGAACGCGCACTCGACGGCCAGGTCGGTCATCGACTTGATCAGGCGCAGGTCGTCGGCGTTGGCGCGCGAGGAACGCGAGAAGTAGCCGGACTTCTGAACCATGACCTTCTCAGCGTCGATCTTCTCGGCGAACTGCTTGGCGAACCACTGGCCGGGGTTGATTGTGTCGAGCTTGACGTGGCCGAAGGGGTCGCGCTGGACCTCGCCACCGGCAGCCTCGATCTCCGCGATGATCTCGGGGACGCCAGCGCCCTCAGACAGGAAGATGTTGACGTTTCCCTGCTCGTCCATGATCGCCTTGAGTCGCTTGGCCTCGGCGTCCAGATCGATCTTCATCTCGGGCACGAAGATCGCGTGGATGTCCCAACGCTCCTTCGACAGGCCGATCGAGGGCACCCACTCCTGGGTCTTGAGCCACTCGTGGTAGCGGTGCGAACCCGCAGCGGTCAGCCACCCGCAGTGGCGGCCCATGATCTCGTGGATGATGAGCATGCGGGGGTTGGAGCGATGCTCACCGATAACGTTCTGGGAGTACTCCGACACCTCTTCGGCGGCGGTCCAAGCGCCGAGGGACTGACGGATCGGCACCACGTCATTGTCGATGGTCTTGGGCAGGCCCACGACGGTCAGGTGGTAGTCGTGCTCCTCCAGGTAGGCAGCAAGGTCGGCGGCCGTCGTATTGGTGTCGTCGCCACCGATGGTGTGCAGGACATCAACGCCGTCGGTGCGCAGCTGCTCGGCAGCCTTCTGCAGCGGATCCTCATCCTCGGCGACGAGGCCGCGCTCGACCAGGTTCTTCTTGTTCGTCAGCTTGACGCGGGAGTTACCGATCGGGGAGCCGCCGTAGCGGTGGAGGACGGCAGCGTGCTTACGAGCCTCCTCATCCACCAGCACGTAGTTGCCGGTGAGCAGGCCGTGGTAGCCATTCTGGTAAGCGATGATCTCAACGGAGGGATCAATTTCGTTGTAGCGCTCGATGAGTCCACCGACAGCGGAGGACAGGCACGGGGCGAAGCCACCTGCGGTCAGCAGGGCAACACGACGGACCGACATGAATGTCACCTTTCTCAGGTTGGTTAGGTACGGCCCCGCGCAGATAGACGAGCCGCGACACCCCGGCTGCCCGATGGGGCTGCCTAGTGCATGGACCCGCGCGTGAGCAGGGCACAGTTCATTCTACCTGGCCCGTGTCACGTTTCGCCAAGGACGCCCGTCCCACGGAACGATGCTGAAGCATCGTCCCGCGAGAGGCGATTACTTGGAGGAATCCTCCTTGTTCTCCTCCTCCGACGGTTCTTCTTCGGGAGCGGTCGGCACGGGCACGTCGGGAGCCGTGCGTCCGCCCGGGGCGGGGCGGCCGTTGGAGGGAACCGGCCCCTCGAATGCGCCCTCGGCTGCCAGCTGGGCCTTGACATCCGCGGCGTACAGGTCGACGTACTCCTGACCGGACAGCAGCATCAGGTTGTACATGATCTCATCGGTGATGGCGCGCAGCACGTAGCGGTCCTTGTGCAGGCCCTTGTAGCGCGAGAAATCGAGGGGTTCACCGATGACCATTCCAATGTTGGTGCGCGAGGGGATCTTCTGGCCGATCGGCTGGGCAGCGTGCGTGCCGATCATGGCAACGGGGATGACGGGCGCGCCAGACAGGAGCGCCAGGCGGGCGACACCTGTCTTGCCTCGGTAGAGGCGACCGTCGGGGCTACGCGTACCTTCGGGATAGATACCGAAAAGCTCGCCCGAGCGCAGGCGCTTGAGTCCGGCGTTGAGCGCAGCCTCGGAGGCGCGTCCGCCGGTGCGATCCACGGGGATGGTGCCGACCGCACGCATGAACTCCTTGGTCATCCAGCCCTTCACACCGGTGCCGGTGAAGTAGTCGGCCTTGCCCATGAAGACGACTTCGCGGTCAAGCATCATGGGCAAGAACACGGAGTCCCACACGGCATTGTGGTTGGAGGCCAGGATGGCGGGTCCCTCGGCGGGGACGTTTTCCTTGCCTCGAATCCACGGGTGATACGCAGCCTTCAGAACGGGACTGCCGGTCGCTTTGAGTGCCTGGTAGAACGCCACTGTGACTCCTCAATTGTCAGCGGGCGCGCGGGCGCGCGTTCGAATTAGTATCAACTCTATGACGAAAGAGACTCACGTGCGCAATTGTTCAGGAAGCATCGCGCCCGTGGGGTCGGACAAACGCTATGCTCGCGAGCTTGTTTCTGACACATTGTCTCGTAGTGCGAGACCGGAGGTTCAGCTGAGCCTCGACGCTGTGGGTACCCCGGCCTCGGACGGGCACTGGGTGGTCGTCGACCTGGAGACGACGGGTCTGGGCGGCGAAGCGGAGATCACGGAAATCGGCGCGGTGCGTGTGCGAGGCGGGTGCCTTGCCGACGAGTTCTCCTCACTCGCGCGTCCCTGCGCGCCAATTCCCCCGTTCATTACCTCCCTGACGGGCATCACTCCCGCGATGGTCGCCGATGCTGATCCTATCGGCCCGGTGTTGGAACGCTTTCTTGAATGGTCGGGCTTGGAGAGCGAGGATGCGCCTGTGCTCGTCGCTCACAACGCGTCCTTCGACGTCGGGTTCCTGCGCCGAGCGGCGCGCGCGTCGGGGCGTCCCTGGCCGAAGGTCCGGGTTGTGGACACGCTCGGCTTGGCGCGCTTAGCACTGCCCCGTCCGCTCGTGCGCAACAACAAGCTGGGAACCATCGCCTCGTACTTTGGAACCGCGACAGTCCCGGAGCACCGCGCGCTCGGGGATGCGCGTACGACGGCCGAGGTGTTGCTCGGCTTCGTAGACCTCCTGGCCTCGGCGGGCGTCACCGACGTGGAGGACCTGCTGGCCCTCAGCGATGCGGCTCCCTCCCGCCGCCCCGCCACGCCGTCCTTCGTCGCCGAGCTGCCGATCACTCCGGGTGTCTATCACTTCGTCGACGTCTCGGGGGATGCGCTCTACGTCGGGTCGGCCTCGTCCCTGCGCTCGCGCGTGGGCAGCTACTACACGCGTGCGGAGAAGCGCCCGAAGGTCCAGCGCATGGTGTCCCTGGCGACCGGGGTGCGTTCTTTTCCCACTACCTCCGTGCTGGAGGCGCGCGTGCGGGAGCTGCGCGACATCGCGGCACTGGCACCGCCATACAACTCAGCGTCGCGCAGGCAAGCCAATCAGCACTGGGTCGTGCGCGAAACAGATCGTGCCGTCGTGGTCCCCCGCGTCGGCCTCTCTGAGCTACCCCGGGCACTCGGCCCCTTCGGCACGCGTGCGCACGCTTCGCGGGCGGCGAGCGCGATCATGCGGGCGCTTTCCGAGAGCGAAGACGCGCAGGCCCCCTCTTTCATCGACGAGGCCGTGGCCGCTTCGTCGCTCACCGTTCCCGAGGCCCTCACCGCGGTCATGACGCGCCTTGGTGCCCAGGGCCTCTTCAAGTCGGCAGCCCGCGCGCGCGACGAGCTCGGTGCCTACATGACGGGCGTTGAACACGCGATGATGCGCCCGATCCTGGCTGCACCGCGCATCGTGTGGGGCGCGCGCCGAGACGCGGGTGAACCCGGATGGGTCATGCATGTGGCGTCCTATGGGCGCTACATCAATTCGGTCGTGGTGCCGCCCCGAACCGACCCCGCTGCATGGATCGAAGTCCTGACATCGACGCCTGTGCTCGAGGTCGATGGACTCGCGGCACAGGCAGCATCATGGTCGGAGAGCGCGCTCATCTGCGCCGAGCTGAGCGAGCCGGGCACGCGCCTCATCGCGTGGGAGTCTCCCCTGCCGTGGGCGGCACCGATGCTCAGTCCCCTACGCGACGGGCGGCTGCGTGAACTCCTCGCTCACGCAACCACCCATCCGTATGAACGCTCGCGCGCGTAGGCGCAAACAGGCTGTTAGGCGTTGGACGCGGCCACCCAGCGCTCAACCAGGCGTGCTCCGACACCGTCCGCGAGAGCAGCAAGACCGCGATCAACCGCGACGCGCATGCGCTCCTCAAAGTCGGCGGGACCGACCGGGTTGTCCAGGCCCTCCCAGGCCAGGATGCCCGCACCAACGTTGAGGGCGACGGCGTCGCGCACGGCGTCTGCTCCACCACCCGAGAGGACCTCGCGGGCCACGGCAGCATTCTCAACGGCTTCGCCACCAGCCAGGTCCTCGATGGCCGCCGACGCCATGCCGAGAGCGTCATGAGCGTCGAAAGCAACCTCGCTGACGCGACCGCCGTTCACGATCCACACCTGGTTCGTATCAGTTGTCGTCAGCTCGTCAAGTCCCGTGGTCGCGCCGCGGAAGACAAGGGCGGACAGCACGCGCGACGCGTAGACCCCCGCCATGAGGCGCGCGTTTTCTTCCTTGGCTGCCCCAATTGCGCAGGCTTGCACCTTCGCGGGGTTCGTCAGCGGACCAAGCACGTTGAAAGCTGTGGGGAAGCCGAGCGCGCGGCGCACTGGGGCGGCGAAGCGCATCGACGGGTGCATCTTGTTAGCGAAAAGAAACGCGATGCCGACCTCATCGAAAATGGAGCGCAGCTGATCGACCTCGACGTCCAGGTTGACGCCCAGCGCCTCGATCACGTCGGCAGAACCGGACTTTGACGTGGACGCCCGATTACCGTGTTTAACGAGGGGAATGCCCATCGCGGCCAGCACGATCGCGGACATGGTCGAAATGTTGACGGTCTTGTAGCCGTCCCCGCCCGTACCGACGATGTCGAGGGCGCGGCTGGGCAGGTCCACGCGCTGCGCGTGATCCTGCATGCCATCAGCGAGGCCGTGGATCTCCTCGACCGTGGCTCCCTTGATCGCCATGGCAGTCAGGAAGGAGGCGAGGCGGGCTTCACCCAGCTCACCGCTCATCACCTGGTCCATGAGCCAGTAGGACTGGTCGTAGTCCAGAGCCTCACCGGCGATGAGGGAAGCGATGATCGGACCCCATTCGCGCCGGCTCATCGAGCCGCCCCACGCAAGACCTCGGCGACAGTTTCCTGAAGGATGATCGGGTCAATCGGGTCGGAAACTGTGGCGGTGGCACCGGCCCAGGTGGCCAGCCACTCGTCCTGGGGGCGCGCCGTCAGGAAAATGATCGGGGGAACACCGTCACGGGTCTCCTGGAGATCCTGGGCGACGGACATGCCGCCCTCCTTCTTCGACTCGGCGTCGAGGACGAGCAACGCAAAATCCTGCTGGTCGAAGGCGTCGCGCACGCCGAAACCGGTGGCGGCCTCCACCCATTCAATGCGGGGCGTGTCCTTAGACGCACGCAGACCGATGCCGTTGATGACGGCGGTGCGCTTGTCCTTATCGTCGCTGAAAACCAAGATTCGAACGGTTTCGTCGCTCATGGAAGCTCTCCTTGCGTGTGTGGCGTAAATAGACGCGTTGGCCACATTCTAACGGGTTGCGGGCGGCTCCCCCACTGGGAGCCGCCCGCAACCGTTGACTGGAATCAAGTCGGAGTCAATTACTCCATCGAGGACACGCCGACGATGTCGACGATCATGACGCTCGCCTGAGCCGAAGCGCCCGACTGCCCGCCTGCGCCAGGAATCGGGGTGACCAAGAGGAGACGGGAACCAACCGTGTACCCGGCCAGACCGGCATCGGTCACGGGAGCTTCTTCAACCGCCTGCGCCCAGGTCGACTCAGTCTGTCCCTGCGCTCCGAATCCACCAGCGACCGCCTTGTACAGGAACGTCTGGCCGTTCGCCAGCTCCTCGCCGCTTCCCTTGTAGACCGTGTAGATCTTGCGTTCGGTCGGGACGCTCTGAGACTCGTCGATCGCCAGAGTTGGTTCGACGCCCGCGTCACCGGACACGGTGATACCTGCGGGCAGTTCCTCACCGGTCGCAGTCGCGCCGGTCAGGACAGATGCATCGGCGATCTTCTGAGTGCTCGCTGCCAGAATGTCAACCACGAACACCAGCGTGGAGTTCGCCGGGATCGAAGCGTTTGCCTGGGAACCGTAGCCGAGCGAGGAAGGAATAACCAGCTCGACGCGATCACCGACGTGCGTGTGTGCCAGGCCGTAGCCCCATCCCTTGACGACCTTACTGAGGGGGAACTCGATCGGCTGGCCCCTCTTGTAGGAGGAATCGAAGACGGTGCCGTCCCACAGCGCGCCAACGTAGTTGACCTTCACCGTCGCACCGGGGCACACGAGCGCGCCGTCACCCTGCTTGAGGGTCTTCACCAGGACCTTGTCGGTGGGTTCAGAACCCGTTCCCGCGGCGATGACGGGGGTGTCGTCGCCCGTGACACCGGGGAAAGACCCCTTTCCAGAGCGGTCAACGAACTTCTGCTGGTCCACGGAATCGTCGGTCGCACACGCGGAGTAGTCGATCTCGCTTGCCGAGACGGCGGGAGACGCGGACGACGTCGTGTTGGACGAGGAGGTCAGATCGGTGCAGGCGGAGAGGCCAAGTGCGAGGGCAACAGCGCCGGCGAGGGCGCCGAAGCGGCGCAGGGAGGACATCATGGGTGGGAGTCTCTTTCGGCTCAGTGGAAGGATTCGCCGCAGGCACAGGTGTTCTGGGCGTTCGGGTTGTCGATCGTGAAGCCCTGACGCTCGATGGTGTCAGCGAAGTCAATCGTGGCACCGCTCAGGTAGGGCACGCTCATGCGGTCGACGACGACCTCGACGCCGTCGAAGGAACGGATGGCGTCCCCGTCGAGCATGCGGTCATCGAAGTAGAGCTGGTAGATCAGGCCCGAGCAGCCACCGGGCTGCACGGCGATACGCAGGCGCAGGTCGTCGCGACCCTCCTGCTCAAGGAGGCTCTTCACCTTCGCGGCAGCGACGTCGGTGAGGGTGACCTCGTGGGTGGGAGCCTGAGTTGCTGACTCGGACATGGTGCTCCTTATCGTGCTGAATAGACGTATGCGCTTGACACAGTACTCCCCTGGCTGCGCCCCGCGCGAGAGGTGGAATGCGCGCTTAGCGTAACCACGTGCGCGCAATGCGCCTCCCGGCCTCGCGAAGGGCGACGCGCGCCTCCGTCTCGAAGACGCCATGAAGTCCCCATTCGGCGCGCTCCACATGGGACAGGCTGGAACGGACGGTGCAGCCGACGACCGGAAGTGCGTGCGCTCCAGCAGCTTTCGTCAGCGAGTCGAGCGTGGACGTAGCCAGCAGCGGCGAGGCCAACTCCGGTTCTGCCACAATCACCAGATCGGCGGACTCTAGCGCTTTATCGAGGATGAGGAGGTCATCGAGCAGCACTCCTGTGGGAACGATGCGCCCGCCGCTGGCGGCGATGATCGCGCCCACGCCGCCCCCCGCTCCGGATCCATAGCCGCGCGCAGGATGACCGACGGAACGCTCGATCAACTGGCGACGCCCCAGCGGCCGGTGCGCGAAGGCCTGCGTCAGCAACCCCGTGAGCGCTGTGTCCTGTTCCTCAAGGGGGGTGAGGTCGGGGCCGACCGCGAGCACCGAGTCGAGGCCCAATAGGGGCCGTGGCGTTGAGGCGGCGCACACGAGGTCGGTACCACTGGCTGCGACCAGTTCCTCGGCGCGCGCCAGGGCAGTAGGCAGTGCGTCGCCGCTCACCTCGGAGTCGGCCACGCCGAGCAGGCCCGCCAGGAAACCGAGTCCGCAGTCAGGAGAGGCGTTGTGGCCGCCTTCGACGACGATCCTCGGCTCCCCCAGCACCATCGCCACGCGCTCGCCAGCCTCACGAGTCGAAGCCACGTCGGTGGGGACGCGCACGAACGAGGCCTGGGAGCGTGAGGCGGCCACGGCCTCGTCGAAGGTGGGTCCGGCACCGAACGGAAGGATCGCCGGCTCCGCGTCCGCGCAGCCGGCGAGAATACCCTGGCCGATCTCCCCCAACGCGACGCCGGTCGGTAGGAAGGGACGCGCCCCATCCCACCGACCGGCTATGACGACTCGCCTCACAGGGAGGCCAGGCGGGTCAGCAGTAGCGCCTCGGCGAGGATCGCGGCCTTCAGATCCGGGATCGACTGCGACTCGTCCTCGGAGTGCGCGTTCGTCAGCGGATCCTCAACGCCCGTGACAACGACCTGCGCGCCCGGGAAGATACGCTGGAAGTCCGAAATGAACGGGATCGAACCGCCCACGCCAATGTTGACGGAGGGCACGCCCCACGCCTCGGTCAGGCACTCGTGCAGAGTCTTCGTGACCAGAGAGTCCATGTCAGCCTGGTAGCCGGCACCTGCGTCCTCGCACGTGACCTCGACGCGCGCGCCGAAGGGAACATGGGAGAGCAGGAAGTCGGCCAGCTTGGCCTGCGCCTGCGTGGGGTCCACGCCCGGCACCGTGCGCATCGACAGACGGAAGCGCGTGTGCGGGGCAATCGTGTTCGACGCGTTGGAGACAGGGCGGGCATCAAAACCGATGACGGAGATCGACGGCTTCGTCCACATGCGGGCCGCGATATCACCGGAACCAGCCAGCTGCAGGCCCTCAACCATTCCTGCTGCCTCGCGCAGTTCCTCCTCCGGCCAATCAACGTCCGCGTGATCCGAGCCGCCCAGCCCCGGCACCGCAACGTCGCCCTTTCCATCAAAGAGAGACGCAATCAGCATCGAGGAAATCGCGACCGAATCGAGCAGGGGGCCACCAAAAGCACCCGAGTGCACCGCGTGATCCGCGACCGTGACGTCAACCGTCACGATAGCGTTGCCGCGCAGCGTCGACGTGACGGCGGGTTCGCCCGGCTTCCAATTCGACGAGTCCGTCACGACGATGACGTCAGCGGCGAGCTCATCCTTGTGAGCATCCAGGAAGGCAGTGAAGGACGGAGAGCCGATCTCCTCCTCACCTTCGATGAAGACAACAACGTTGACGGGCAGGTCCGTGCCCAGGATGGACAGCGAACCCAGGTGGACGGTCACGCCAGCGCCGTCGTCGGAGGACCCTCGACCGTAAATGCGATCACCGCGCACCTCAGCCTTGTAGGGATCCATGCTCCAACGGCTCAGCTCACCCACCGGCTGCACGTCGTGGTGGGCGTACAGGAGGACGGTCGGTGCTCCCTCAATGTGGGGCGTGTGGGCGACAATGGCGGGCTTGCCCTCCGTGCCATCCTCGGCCGTCTCGCGCAGGACCTTCGCAGCCAGGCCCAGGGCCTCAAAACGCTCCCTCAGATGCTCAGCACTGCGCTCCAGGTCAGCTGCGTGAGCCGGGTCCGACGACACCGACGGAATAGCGACCAGCTGCGTGAGTTCCTCCAGGAGAGACGGGAAAGCAGCCTCGAGGCGCTCCCTTAAAACGGACGTCGACAATTCATGTGAAGTTTCAGCCATACGCACAGGGTAGACCATGATAGTGCACGGCGGGGGGCCTATCGGCTAGCCTTGGAGCGTGTTTGGACGAAACAAAAACAACAGCGACGAGACCTCGACGACCGTTGAGCCTGTCTCGACCACGCCCGGCGGCAAAAAAGGTCGCCCCACGCCGAAGCGCAAGCAGGCCGAGGCCGCCCGCCTTCACCCCCTCGTACCCGCCGACCGCAAGGAAGCAAAGCGGGCAGCGAGGGCGGCGCGCAACGCCCGCTGGGAAGCCGAACAGCGCGCCCTGGTAACGGGTGATGAGAAGCATCTGCCCGCGCGCGACAAGGGAAGCGCACGCCGCTTTGTGCGCGACTACGTCGATGCCCGTCATTCGTTCTCCGAGTGGGTTCTCCTCGTCATGATGGCCTCCATCATCCTCATCATGATCCTCTCACTCTTTGGCAACACAATCCCCGAGCAGACACAGATCTACATCCTCTACGGCTCCACGATCCTCATGTACGGCTCCTTCATCGTCACCGGCATCGAAGCCATGCTCGTATGGCGTAAGATCAAAGCCGCCTTCACGCAGGAACACCCCCGCGACGAGATCCCGCGCGGCACCGGCTACTACACTTTCTCGCGCATGATCATGCCGCGCCGCTGGCGCTCCCCGCGCCCCCAGGTAGCACGCGGAGAGTTCCCCAAGTAACCCCCGCGGCATTCTCACTCACGGCCCCGCACCCATCCACAGGGTGCGGGGCCGTGACTGTTGTTTCCACAGGCCTGCCGCGTGTCACCCTGCTATCCACAGGGTGGCGCACGCGGCTGGAGTTGAGCGGGTCCAGGGCGCGATCCTGACATACATGCGGCACCAACGCCGCTCCTACCGGAAGGACACCGCCATGCGCGTCTCACTCACGCTCACCGCGACCTCGCAGGTCCACATCGATGACGAGGACACATCGGTGACGCTCCACGCTACCCCCACCGGCGAGGCCACCACGGCCTCGACCGTTCCCACAGACGACCTGACCGATTGGGTCCCCGACTCCGAGCAGGACACCACGGCCTCGGCGCAAACGGAACCCAGCGTCGATTCTCCGTATGAGGATCCCACCGAGGAGGGACCGGTGCGCGAGGGCATGTACGGGCCCATGCACTGGCTCGACGACCGCCACGTGACGGCGTTGCTCGCTCCCTACATCTGCGAAGGATGGGACACGGGCGACTACGCGCGCTTCGCTGATCTGTCGGGCGAGGAAGCGCGCAGGCTGCGCACGCTCCTGCCTCCGCTCGCACGCGATGACCGACAGAACAACGCTCCGCGCATCTCCGACCTGCTGCGCGCTGCCACCCGAATCGACGGTCTCACGCTCGAAGGATATGTCATCCGCGCTCCCCGCTGGGATGAGCGCGTCAGCATCGACACCGTATGTGTCCCCGAGTCCGCGATCATCGCCCACACCGGACGTCCCATTGACGACGCCTCCTGTCCGGCGTACGAACACTGGCTGACCCTCGCTCAGGTCCTCGGGCTGGGAGCCGACGCCGTCCCTCCCGACGAGATGCGATTCCTCGTGCGAGACGCATCATCCACACGCTGGTGGTGGGCATGGTGGGACTAATCAACTACCCTTGGCGCTATGATCCGACGCGCGTACACCTGGACCTTCCGACACTT